>JAQZAY010000005.1 GCA_029239415.1 Pseudomonas sp.
CGTATCACCACCGACTGAGTGCGCCTTGGTAGGCGGTAACCGATCATTTTCCGTATTCGGCTCACTGGGTGAGCCGAATAGCCGGTTTCGCTCTCTGTGGAAACGCTGAACCGTTGTTCCTTGGGATGATTTGCATAGCGATTAATATCGAATATCTCGATTTTTAGACGCCAATATTTGCGCTTTTTTATCGATTCTATCGGCGTAGGATTGAATCCATAGAAAGCAGCAGCCCCTACCCCTACCGGAGCAACGACCATGAAAAACAAACTGATCCTGACCTTCGTCCTTTCCGTGCTGGCAACCGGCGCGTTCGCCGAAGACGGCTTTGACCGCACCCAGGCTCATACCTTCATCGCACCCCAGTCCCAGCCAGCCAGCTACGTCGAGGACGGCTTCGACCGCACCCACGGCGCACGCTTCGCCGAAGATGGCTTCGACCGCACCAACGGCGCACGCTTCGCCGAGGACGGCTTCGACCGTACCAACGGCGCACGCTTCGCCGAAGACGGCTTCGACCGCACCAACGGCGCACGCTTCGCCGAGGACGGCTTCGACCATACCAACGCCCACCGCATCGGCTGATTGCCGATACGCGTGACCAGCCCGGCCTTGGCCGGGCCTGATTGTTTCCAGCCAGGCAAAGCCTTGGCACACTAGGGGCTTGTCCATCCAGAGGAAGGCCCTGCGCAGATGTACTACTACGAACCCGCGAAAGGCCACGGCCTGCCACACGACCCTTTCAACGCCATCGTCGGCCCGCGTCCTATCGGCTGGATCTCTTCGCACGACGCCCACGGCCGCCTGAACCTGGCGCCCTACAGTTTCTTCAATGCCTTCAACTACATCCCGCCGATCATCGGTTTCTGCAGTGTCGGGCGCAAAGACAGCCTGAACAATATCGAGCAGACCGGTGAGTTCGTCTGGAACCTGGCCACACGCCCCCTGGCCGAGCAGATGAACCAGAGCTGCGCGGCAGTGGCGGCCGATGTCGATGAGTTCGAGCTGAGCGGGTTGACGGCCGCGCCGTCGCGGGTGATCGGCGTGCCGCGCGTAGGCGAGAGCCCGGTATCGTTCGAGTGCAAGGTGACCCAGATCGTGCAACTGCAACGGGCTGACCAGCAGTTGGTCCCCAGCTGGCTGATCCTCGGGGAGGTGGTGGCCGTGCATATCGCCGAGCGTCTGCTCAACGACGGGATCTACGACACCGCGGCAGCCGAGCCCATCCTGCGCGGCGGGGGCCCGGCCGATTACTTCGAGCTGGGCAACCTGTTCAAGATGGCCCGGCCCCAGGCCAACGGCTGATTACCAGATCAGTTCGCCGTCCTGGCTGATATCGCGCAGGCGCGCGAGTTGGACACAGGCGGCGTCATCGGCGGCCAGCGCACTCTTGAACAGCTGCCCGTCGAGTACCTTGTGAAAGCGCGGCGTGCCACCGCCGTGCAGGTGCTTTACCGCGATCGCGGCGCTGTAGCCGCCCTCGCCCGGAACCATCGCCGAAACCGCCTCGAACCGCTGAAACTCTCTACGTGCCATGCCTGGCCTCTCTGCGTTGAACAAGACCGGCATTCTAACCCGCGCCGAAGGTATGCAGGTCAAGGCTGGTCACCACCTGTGCCTGCACCAGCTCGCCAAGCAGGTTGAGGGTCGGCGAGGCAAAATAGCCGCTCATCGCCTGTTGGTCGCACCAGCTGCCAGTGACCAGCCAGAGATCGGCATCGGCCTGCGAGCGCTGCACATTGAAACTCAGGCATCCTGGCGTTTGCAGCGACGGTGCCAGCAGATCGCGCAGGCGCGCGCCCAACTCCGCCGAGCGGCCATTGCTGGCACGGATGAAAGCAAGGTGGGTCACCGGCTGGGCCATGGGGGTCTCCTTGAGCACGAGCGAAAATGCCATGCCAAAGGTTAGGGGCTCACCCGCTTTCATGGCTAGGCCATTACTGTCTGCAGATTGCCTGATCCTGCCGCGCTGCAGGATCAGGCAATCGGGGTGCAGCATCGGACTAGCGCCCTTTCTTGCACAAACCTATGCTGCATCCCTCAGCAGAGGAAACCTGGAATGACCGCGCCCACGCCGCTGGACCCGACCCTTGAAGCCCAGCGTCAGGAACTGGCCGGGCTGATCCGCCGTCATGCCGGCGAGCCCCAGGGCACCGTCTCGGCGATCGAAGACCTGTACCTGGTCAGTTACCGTGAAAACATCCGCTCGATGCCGACCCTGGCACAGCCGGCCTTGTGCATCCTGGCCCATGGCAGCAAGACCCTGTTCCTGGGCGATGAAGCCTACGCCTACGACCCGCTGCACTACATGGTGGTATCGGTGACACTGCCGATCAGCGGCGCGCTGCTCCAGGCCAGCCCGGAAAACCCCAGCCTGGGCCTGCGCCTGGACATCGACCCGGCGCAGATCAGCCAGTTGATCGCCGAAGCAGGTCCCATGGCAGTCCCCAACCTGCCGTCAGGACGCGGCCTGTATGTCGAGCGGACCGACCCGCAGCTGCTCGATGCCCTGCTGCGCCTGGTCCGCCTGCTCGACTCGCCGCGCGATATCCCCATGCTCGCCCCGCTGATTCGCCGGGAGATCTTCTACCGTTTGCTGCGCGGCCCGCAGGGATACCGGCTGTACGAGATTGCCCTGGCCAATAGCCAGACTCATCGCGTGTGCCAGGCGATCACTTGGCTCAACCAGCATTACCAGCGGCCACTGCGCATCGAAGAACTGGCCCGCGAGGTCAACCTCAGCACCTCGACCCTGCACCATCGGTTCAAGGCCGTCACGGCCATGAGCCCGCTGCAGTACCAGAAGCAGCTGCGGCTGCAGGAAGCCCGCCGCCTGATGCTCAACGAAGGACTGGAGGCGGCGGTCGCGGGTTATCGGGTCGGCTACGAGAGTCCCTCGCAGTTCAGCCGTGAGTACAGCCGGCTCTACGGCGCACCGCCGATCCGCGACCTGGCACGCCTGCGCACCAGCGGCGGTTGACCTTCAGCACGGCACCGCTTGCTGCCAGGCCGCCTGGTCGACCTGGATGAGGGTTGGTCCATTGCGTTCGATGGCCTGCAGCAGTGCCTCGCGCAGTTGCGCCACGTCGCCTGCCGCGCAGGCCGCACCGCCCAGCGCACGAGCCACGCCGATAAAATCGGGGGCATGGATATCGACCCCGATCGGCTCGATGGCGCGGTTGAGCATGTATTTCTTGATCTCCTCGTACCCCTGGTTATTCCACAGCAGCACGATCAGAGGCACCCGCGCCTCGACCGCGCTGGCGAATTCCGGGAGCGTGAACTGCATGCCGCCGTCGCCGATCAGGCATACCGCAGGCGCGCGCTCGCCAATTGACTCGGCGCTGCCCAGCCAGGCGCCCATGGCCGCCGGCAGGGCATAGCCGAGGGTGCCGTAACCGGTCGAGGCATTGAACCAGCGTCGCGGTGCATCCATGTCCAGTGTCAGGTTGCCGCTGTAGACCGGCTGGGTCGAGTCGCCGACCAGCACCGCGTTGGGCAGGGTCTCCAGGATGGTGGTGAGCAGGCGAGTCTGGCTGCGGGTCGGCAAGTCCCAGTCGGCGGCCAGGGCACTGCGCAACTGCCCGGCACGGGCAGCGCCCCAGGCGCGGTCGCGTGGAGGCTTGGGCTGAGCGTGCAAGGCGACCAGCAGTGCCTGGGCCGCGAGGTCGGCATCGGCCACCAGGGCAAGCTCGGGCAGGTAGTTGCGCACGGTCTGGTCGGGGTCGATATCGATGCGCAGCAGGCTGCCGGGTATCTCGAAACCGCCCTTGAAGGTGACGTCGTAGTCGGTCTCGGCCAGCTCCGTGCCGATCGCCAACACCACGTCGGCCTCGGCGACCAGGGCGCGAGTGGCCGGCAAGGATTGGCTCGAGCCAATCTGCAGCGGATGGTCTGCCGCCAGCAACCCCTTGGCATTGATGGTCAGCGCCACCGGGGCCTGCAGGTGCTCGGCCAGCTGGCGCAGCGCAGCGCCCGCGGCCAGCGCCCCGCCGCCGGCAAGGATCAACGGGCGACGGGCCAGGGCCAGGCGAGCGGCCATCTGCGCCACCGCCAACGGCGCGGGACCGGCTCGCGAGGTACGAACGGGGCGGCTTTCGAGCAGGTGGCCAGCAGGCTCGACCAGCACATCCAGGGGTATCTCGATATGCACCGGGCGCGGCCGACTGCCGTCGAACACCGCGAACGCCCGCGCCAGCACCTGGGGCAGGTCATCGGCGCTCATCAGCGTGTGGGAGAATGCCGCGACACCCGCGACCAGGCCCGACTGATGCGGCAGCTCGTGCAGCTTGCCGCGCCCGCCGCCCAGCTGCCTGCGCGCCTGCACGCTGGAGATCACCAGCATCGGGATCGAATCGGCGTAGGCCTGCCCCATGGCAGTGGTGATATTGGTCATGCCAGGACCAGTGATGATGAAGCACACGCCAGGCTTGCCACGGGTGCGTGCATAGCCATCGGCCATGAAGCCCGCGCCTTGTTCATGGCGGGGCGTGACATGGCGAATGCTCGACCCTGCCAGGCCGCGGTAGAGCTCCACCGTATGCACGCCGGGAATGCCGAAGACATGGTCCACGCCATAGCCTTCGAGGAGTTTGACCAGCACTTCGCCACAGGTTGCCATGCCATTTACCTTGTTCTTGTAGGTCCAAGTGTTATTGGACCGCTGGACCGCTACCGGCACAATGCAAAAAAACACATACTGGCCATGTCTCCAGCTCATGGCTCCTCTCGATGAAAAGGCTACCTCCCCTGCCCGCCTTGCACACGTTCCTGGTCACTGCCCAGTGCTGCAACTTCACCCGCGCGGCCCAGCAACTGCACCTGACCCAGGGCGCCGTGAGCCGGCAGATTGCCGGGCTCGAGCAGCACCTGGGCTACGCGCTGTTCCAGCGCCAGGCCCGTGGTCTTCGCCTGACCCGTGAAGGCCAGGACTGGCTGCCGCGTGTGCAGCAGGTCTTTGCCCTGATAACCGAGGGCGTACAGCAGGTCGGCCGTCGTGCCAGCGTGCTGCAGCTCAAGGCGCCGACCTGCGTGATGCGCTGGCTGCTGCCACGCCTGATGGAATGGCAGGCACTGCGCCCGGACGTGCCAGTGGAGCTGACCACCACGGTGCAGCATGGCGTTGATTTCAAGCGCGAGGGTTTTGCCGCCGCAGTGGTGTATGGCGGCGTTCCGAACCAGGGATTGCAAGTGCGCAAGCTGTTCGACGAACAGTTGACCCCGGTGTGCTCGCCTTCGCTGCTCGAAGGACCGTTGCCCCTGGCGCGGGTACAGGACCTGGCACGGCACATGTTGCTGCATCCGTCGCGCGACGAGCATGACTGGCAGCTGTGGCTGCAGGCATCGGGCCAGGAGCTCGCGCCGTGCGGGCTGCGCCAGCATTTCGAGACCCTGGACATGGCCATGGCGATGGCCTCCCAGGGGACTGGCGTGGCCATCGGCGACTGGTCGCTGATCGGGGATGATCTACGTGGCGGGAGGCTGTGCACTCCCTTCGGGTTGAAGGTCGCGACGGGGAAAGGGTATTACCTGGTGTGCCCGCCAGGGGCTATGGCGCCGGGGTTGATGGAGCTGCTGGGCTGGCTCGAGAAAAGCGTCACGCCCAGATGAACCGCCGGCGCTCGCCTGTCATTCTTCGACGCTCATGAATTCCTTGGCCCAGCGGATGTAGTCCTCGGGCTGGGTATAGGTGTGCGACAGCTCCGTGGCGTTCATGCCGGCAGACTTGTCCTGCAGCTGTCGCTGTTCGCGCAGGCTGTCATAGGTGGCCTTGATCGCGGCAAAGTAGGCGCCGTGGCCATCGACGGCGATGCGCACGCCCAGGCTCGCCAGGCGCGCGTCATCATGCAGGTTGGGATTGCCGTAGGTAACCAGCATCAGCGGCACCGTCAAGTGCTCGGCAATCTGCTCCAGCTGCTCGAAGTCCTTGACCCCGACCATGCAGATCCCATCGGCACCCGCGCGCTGGTAGCTCTGGGCGCGAACGATGATTTCCTCGGTGGTCAGCACCCCGGCGTTGGTCCGGGCGATGATCGACAGCGCCGAGTCGACGCGCGCCTCGAGCGCCGCGCGGATCTTGCCGACCCCTTCCTCGACCGGGATCAGGTCAGTGGACTTGCGGCCGAACTGCGCCGGCAGCAAGGTATCCTCGATGGTCAGCGCGGCCACGCCGGCACGCTCCAGTTCGGTCACGGTGCGCATGACATTCAGGGCATTGCCGTAGCCGTGGTCGGCATCGGCGATCACCGGCAGCTGCGCCACCCGGCCGATGCGCGTGGCCTGCTCGACGAACTCGCTCAAGGTGATCAGGGCAAAATCCGGCGCGGCCAGGACCTGCAGGGACGCGACCGACCCCCCCAGGATGCCGACTTCGAAGCCCAGGTCCGCGGCGATCCGCGCGGACATGGGATCGAAGACCGAAGCGGTGTGATAGCACGAGCCTGAAGCCAGGAGCTGGCGAAAGGCGATACGCAGATCGTGGTGGGAAGCCTTGGGCATGATCACTCCGCAATAATCGTGAAATTTGTACTGGCTGACTACCGACCCTAGCCATCGACGCTGAGCGGTCATGCTGGACATGCAGGCAGAGAATAAAAGGCGTGGGAAACAGCGGCAATGAATCCCTGCGGCAAAATAGCGCACCATGCTGGTGCAACGCCCTGGATTCAGCCCCTGTGGCCTGTCCACGATATCATGCTGCCTGCAGCCCACGATGAAAGCGCTAATGCCGATCCGGCATAGGGGATGCAGGATTTACATAGGAAGCTACCCAAAGTCGCTACACTATCCGCTTTTCATGAAGGAATGCCCGTGACCGCCGCATTGCCTCCTGCCGTCCTGCGCAGTGTCCTGATCGCACTGATGCTGGCGATTTTCCTGGGTGCCCTGGACCAGACCATCGTTGCCGTCTCGATGCCAGCGATCTCTGCCCAGTTCAATGACGTGGGACTGCTGGCCTGGGTCATCTCCGGCTACATGGTCGCGATGACCGTGGCGGTCCCGATCTACGGCAAGCTGGGCGACCTGTATGGCCGGCGGCGCATGATCCTGACCGGCACTGCCTTGTTCACCCTGGCCTCGCTGTTCTGCGCCATGGCCCAGGACATGCAGCAACTGGTACTGGCGCGAGTGCTGCAGGGCATCGGCGCGGGCGGCATGGTATCGGTGAGCCAGGCGATCATCGGCGACCTGGTGCCACCGCGCGAGCGCGGTCGCTACCAGGGCTACTTCAGCAGCATGTATGCCCTGGCCAGCGTGGCCGGCCCGGTACTGGGCGGTTGGCTGACAGAATACCTTTCCTGGCGCTGGGTGTTCTGGATCAACCTGCCACTGGGCCTGTGCGCCTGGTGGGTGGCGAGGCAGGCGCTGGTCGGCCTGCCGGTGACGCGGCGCCAGGCACGGGTCGACTACGCTGGAGCGGTGCTGCTGATACTGGGCCTGGGCAGCTTGATGCTGGGCATCACCCTGGTCGGCCAGGGCCACGGCTGGCAGTCCACGCCGGTGCTGGGGCTGCTGGGTTGCGCACTGGCCGGGCTGCTGCTGTTCGTGTGGCACGAGCGGCGCACGGCAGAGCCGTTGCTGCCGCTGCACCTGTTCGGCAACCGGGCGGCGGTGCTGTGCTGGTGCGCGATCTTCTTCACCAGCTTCCAGGCGATCTCGCTGACCATGCTGATGCCCTTGCGCTACCAGAGCATCACCGGCGCCGGGGCCGATGCCGCGGCCCTGCACCTGCTGCCCCTGGCAATGGGCCTGCCGATCGGCGCCTACACCGGGGGTCGGCTGACGTCGCTGACCGGCCGCTACAAGCCGCAGATCCTTGGGGGCGCGCTATTGATGCCGCTGGCCATCCTCGGCATGGCACTGTCGCCACCCCAGGCCGGGCTGCTCAGTGGCGTGTTCATGCTGCTGACCGGGATCGCTGGCGGCCTGCAGTTCCCTACCTCGCTGGTAGGCACGCAAAGCGCCGTGGCCCCGTGCGACATCGGCGTGGCGACCAGTACCACCAACCTGTTCCGCTCACTGGGCGGAGCGATGGGCGTGGCCTGCATGTCCAGCCTGCTATTGGCGATGCTGCAGCAAGGTGGCCTGGAGCTGGCCGGGAATCCGCTGCTGGGGAGCCTGCAGGCCGGCGAACCGGACACGGCGACCCAGCTGCGACTGCTGGAGACCTTCCGCCATCTGCTGCTCGCCAGCGCTGGCATCGCATTGCTAGGACTATGCGCGGCGCTGGCCATGCCTGACCGGCAACTGCGCGGTCATTCATAGGGAAGGAGGAAACACCTCCTCACAAACCTTCACAAAACCTCATTTGCGCAACGCTGGGCTCAAGCGCAGCATATCGAGCCCTGCGTCGGCCCACTTTTCGGCATCGCGCAGCAGGTCGAAGCTGTCCGGCAGCATCAGCCAGCGACCCAGCAAGCCATCGATATAGGCGTACAACGTTACCGCGCCATGATCGACATCGAGGTTGGCGGGCAACTGGCCACGGCGCACGGCGTTGCTCAACGACAACGAGATGCCCTGGTGGCAATCGAGCGTCGAGCTCTGGCGCTGCTGGCGGATTTCACACATGTCATCGGTGAACTCGCACTTGTGATGCAGGATCTCATTGATTCGCCGGGTACGCGGATCGAGCACCATCTGGTGCATCAGGTGTACCAGCAACTGGCGCATGCAGCCCAACGGGTCCAGCTCGTCTTCGCTTTCGCTGGCGCGTGCCAGCGGGGCGAGGCTTTCCTGCAAGGTGTCGAGCAAGGCCTGGACCAGCTCGGCCTTGTTATTGAAATGCCAGTAGATCGCGCCCCGGGTGACGCCCGCCAGTTCAGCGATGTCCGCGAGGGTGGTGCGTGCCACCCCACGCTTGTAGAAGGCCTTTTCAGCAGCCTCGATGATCTGGCAACGGGTTTCCTGGGCTTCTTCTTTGGTTCGACGGACCATGGCAGTACAACCTCATCAAAGCCCACGCGCTTTGGCGCACGGCAAACTGGGCAGGGAACACCTCTTCGAGGGCGTCTCCCGGGAGCTCGATCGGATCGAAGGCAGTAGCCGAGTACCGCCATCCGGTATTTACAAACAACCATGAATGTAAGTATATTCGTTAGTAAGCTATTTATCCACCGGACAACGTTTTTTCTCAAAAGACTCTTCCCTTACTCTTGAGCCCCACCTAGCTCTCTGCGACCCGAGGATCCTCATGCAATTCAAGCCAGCCGTTACCGCTCTGGTTTCCGCCGTCGCCCTGGCAACCCTGCTCAGTGGCTGTAACAAAGAAGAAGCCACCGCGCCAGCAGCGCAGGCTCCTCAGGTCGGCGTGGTCACCCTGCAACCGCAAGCCTTCACCTTGACCTCCGAACTGCCGGGTCGCACCAGCGCCTACCGCGTCGCCGAAGTACGGCCACAGGTCAACGGCATCATCCTCAAGCGCCTGTTCAAGGAAGGCAGCGAAGTCAAGGCAGGGCAGCAGCTCTACCAGATCGACCCGGCTGTCTACGAGGCGAACCTGGCCAATGCCCAGGCCAACCTGCAGGCGACCCGCTCGCTGGCCGGTCGCTACAAGCAGCTGATCGACGAGCAGGCGGTCAGCCGCCAGGAATACGACGACGCCAATGCCAAGCGACTGCAGGCCGAGGCCTCGCTCAAGAGTGCGCAGATCGACCTGCGCTACACCAAGGTGATGGCGCCGATCAGTGGCCGCATCGGCCGCTCCTCTGTGACCGAAGGCGCCTTGGTGAGCAACGGCCAGACCAACGCCATGGCCACCATCCAGCAGCTCGACCCGATCTACGTCGACGTCACCCAGTCCTCGGCCGAGCTGCTCAAGCTGCGCCGCGACCTGGAGGGCGGCCAGTTGCAGAAGGCCGGTGAGAACGCTGCCAAGGTCCAGCTGATCCTCGAGGATGGCAGCACCTTCGCCCAGGAAGGCCGTCTGGAATTCTCCGAGGTGTCGGTTGACGAGACCACCGGTTCCGTGACCTTGCGCGCGGTCTTCCCGAACCCCGACCATACCCTGCTGCCTGGCATGTTCGTGCATGCCCGCCTGCAGGCCGGGGTCAACGCCAATGCCATCCTCGCACCGCAGCAAGGCGTGACCCGCGACCTCAAGGGCACGCCGACCGCCATGGTGGTCAACCAGCAGAACAAGGTCGAGCTGCGCCAGCTCAAGGCCTCGCGCACCCTGGGTAGCGACTGGCTGATCGAAGAGGGCCTCAATCCCGGCGATCGCCTGATCACCGAAGGCCTGCAATACGTGCGTCCTGGCGTCGAGGTCAAGGTCAGCGAGGCCACCAACATCAAGAAGCCGGGCAATCCAACCCAGGCCCAAGCGGCTGACGCAGGCGCCCAAGGGGAGTAAGACATGTCGAAGTTCTTTATCGATCGCCCGATCTTTGCGTGGGTGATCGCACTGGTAATCATGCTGGTCGGCGCCTTGTCGATCCTGAAGCTGCCGATCAACCAGTACCCAAGCATCGCCCCGCCCGCCATCGCCATTGCCGTGACCTACCCAGGCGCCTCGGCGCAGACGGTGCAGGACACCGTGGTGCAGGTGATCGAGCAGCAGCTTAACGGTATCGACAACCTGCGCTACGTGCAGTCGGAGAGCAACTCCGACGGCAGCATGACCATCACCGCGACGTTCGAACAGGGTACCAACCCCGACACGGCGCAGGTCCAGGTGCAGAACAAGCTCAACCTGGCCACCCCGTTGCTGCCGCAAGAAGTGCAGCAGCAGGGTATCCGCGTCACCAAGGCGGTGAAGAACTTCCTGATGGTGATCGGCCTGGTGTCCGAAGACGGCAGCATGACCAAGGACGACCTGGCCAACTACATCGTCTCGAACATGCAGGACCCGGTTTCGCGCACCGCGGGCGTGGGTGACTTCCAGGTCTTCGGCGCCCAGTACGCCATGCGCATCTGGCTCGATCCGGCCAAGCTCAACAAGTTCCAGCTGACCCCGGTCGACGTGCGCACCGCGGTCACCGCGCAGAACGTGCAGGTGTCGTCCGGCCAGCTCGGCGGCCTGCCGGCACTGCCCGGCAACCAGCTCAACGCCACCATCATCGGCAAGACCCGCCTGCAGACGGCCGAGCAGTTCGAGAAGATCCTGCTCAAGGTCAACCAGGACGGCTCCCAGGTACGCCTGGGCGATGTCGCCACGGTAGGCCTGGGCGGCGAGAACTACGCGGTCAGCGCGCAGTTCAACGGCAAGCCGGCCTCGGGCCTGGCGGTCAAGCTGGCCACCGGTGCCAATGCCCTGGACACCGCCAAGGCGCTGCGCCAGACCATCGCTGATCTCGAGCCGTTCTTCCCGCCTGGCATGAAGGCCGTGTTCCCGTACGACACCACCCCGGTGGTGACCGAGTCGATCAGCGGGGTGATCCACACCCTGATCGAGGCGATCGTGCTGGTGTTCCTGGTGATGTACCTGTTCCTGCAGAACTTCCGCGCCACCGTCATCACCACCATGACCGTGCCGGTCGTATTGCTCGGCACCTTCGGCATCCTCGCCGCGGCGGGTTTCAGCATCAACACCCTGACCATGTTCGCCATGGTCCTGGCCATCGGCTTGCTGGTGGACGACGCCATCGTCGTGGTGGAGAACGTCGAGCGGGTGATGTCCGAGGAAGGGTTGCCACCCAAGGAGGCGACCAAGCGCTCGATGGAGCAGATCCAGGGCGCGCTGGTCGGTATCGCCATGGTGCTGTCGGCGGTGCTGCTGCCGATGGCGTTCTTCGGCGGCTCCACGGGTGTGATCTACCGGCAGTTCTCCATCACCATCGTCTCGGCCATGGGCCTGTCGGTGCTGGTGGCGCTGGTGTTCACCCCGGCGCTGTGTGCCACCATGCTCAAGCCGCTGAAAAAGGGCGAGCACCATGTGGCCAAGGGCGGCTTCTTCGGCTGGTTCAACCGCAACTTCGACCGCAGCGTGCTGGGCTACGAGCGTAGCGTCGGCAGCATCCTGCGCAACAAGATCCCGTACCTGCTGGCCTACGTGCTGATCATCGTCGGCATGATCTGGCTGTTCATGCGCATTCCGACCGCGTTCCTGCCAGAAGAAGACCAGGGCGTGCTGTTCGCCCAGGTGCAGACCCCGGCCGGTTCCAGCGCCGAGCGCACCCAGGCCGTGGTCGACCAGATGCGCGAGTATCTGCTCAAGGACGAATCCGACACCGTGTCGTCGGTGTTCACCGTCACCGGCTTCAACTTCGCCGGTCGCGGCCAGAGCTCGGGCATGGCCTTCATCATGCTCAAGCCATGGGAAGAGCGCTCGGCCGAGAACAGCGTGTTCGGCCTGGCACAGCGCGCCCAGCAGCACTTCTTCAGCTTCCGCGATGCGATGGTGTTCGCCTTCGCCCCGCCCGCGGTACTGGAGCTGGGCAACGCCTCGGGCTTCGACGTGTTCTTGCAGGACCGCGCCGGTGTCGGCCACGACAAGCTGATGGAGGCACGCAACGAGTTTCTCGCCAAGGCCTCGCAAAGCAAGATCCTTGCAGGCGTGCGCCCGAATGGCCTGAACGACGAGCCGCAGTACCAGCTGACCGTCGATGACGAGCGTGCCAGTGCCCTGGGCGTGACCATCGCCGACATCAACAACACGCTGTCGATTGCTCTCGGGGGCAGCTACGTCAACGACTTCATCGACCGTGGCCGGGTCAAGAAGGTCTACATCCAGGGTGAAGCCAGTGCCCGGATGAGCCCTGAAGACCTGCAGAAATGGTACGTGCGCAACAGCGCTGGCGAGATGGTGCCGTTCTCCTCGTTCGCCAAGGGCGAGTGGACCTTCGGTTCGCCCAAGCTCTCGCGCTACAACGGTGTCGAAGCGGTCGAAGTCCTGGGTGCCCCGGCGCCAGGCTACAGTACCGGTGAAGCGATGGCCGAAGTCGAGCGCATCGCCGGCGAGCTGCCGGACGGCATCGGCTACGCCTGGACCGGCATGTCGTACGAAGAGAAACTCTCCGGCTCGCAGATGCCGGCGCTGTTTGCACTGTCGCTGCTGTTCGTCTTCCTCTGCCTGGCGGCGCTGTACGAAAGCTGGTCGATCCCGATCGCGGTGGTGCTGGTAGTGCCGCTGGGTATCATCGGTGCGCTGATGGCGGCGAGCATGCGCGGGTTGTCGAACGACGTGTACTTCCTGGTCGGCCTGCTGACCACCATCGGCCTTGCGGCCAAGAACGCGATCCTGATCGTCGAGTTCGCCAAGGAACTGCATGAACAGGGCAAGAGCCTGTACGACGCCGCGATCGAGGCCTGCCGCATGCGTCTGCGTCCGATCATCATGACCTCGCTGGCGTTCATCCTTGGCGTGGTACCGTTGACCATCGCCACCGGTGCGGGCTCGGGCAGCCAGCACGCCATCGGTACGGGTGTGATCGGCGGCATGATCACCGCGACCGTCCTGGCCATCTTCTGGGTACCACTGTTCTTCGTTAGCGTGTCGTCGCTGTTTGGCCGCAAAGAGCCTGAACCCGACGCCACCCCTGAAACTCCACGCTATGAGGCTGGGCAATGAGCAAGTCCCTGTTAACCCTGGCGGTCACTGCCTTCATCCTGGGTGGCTGCTCGCTGATCCCTGACTACCAGACCCCGGACGCGCCGGTGGCTGGGCAGTGGCCGCAAGGCCCTGCGTACTCGCCGGCCGAGTCGGCCGACGTCGCCGCCGCCGAGCAAGGCTGGCGCCAGTTCTTCAACGATCCGGCGCTGCAGCAACTGATCCAGACCTCCCTGGTCAACAACCGCGACCTGCGTGTCGCGGCGCTGAACATCGATGCCTACCGAGCGCAGTACCGCATCCAGCGGGCCGACCTGTTCCCGGCGGTCTCGGCCAACGGCAGCGGCAGCCGCCAGCGGGTACCGGCGGACATGTCCCAGCTGGGGCAATCAGGCATCACCAGCCAGTACTCGGCCACGCTGGGCGTCAGCGCCTATGAACTGGACCTGTTCGGCCGGGTACGCAGCCTGAGCGAGCAGGCCCTGGAGATCTACCTGTCGAGCGAGGAAGCACGCCGCTCCACGCAGATCAGCCTGGTGGCGAGCGTCGCCAACGCCTACTACACCTGGCAGGCCGACCAAGCCTTGCTCAAGCTGACTCAGGACACCCTCAAGACCTACGAGCAGAGCTACGCGCTCACCAGCCGCAGCAACGAGGTCGGAGTCGCCTCGGCACTGGACCTGAGCCAGGCCCGCACCGCTGTCGAAGGTGCGCGAGTCAAGCTGGCCCAGTACCAGCGGCTGGTCGCCCAGGACCTCAACAGCCTGACCGTGCTGCTCGGTACCGGCGTGCCGGGCAACCTGCCGGCACCGCTCGAGCTCGACGCCGACCAGCTGGCCAAGATTCCGGCAGGCTTGCCGTCGGACCTGCTGCAGCGTCGTCCTGATATCCTCGAAGCCGAGCACCAGCTCAAGGCCGCCAACGCCAACATCGGCGCGGCGCGTGCCGCGTTCTTCCCGAGCATCAGCCTGACCGCCAACGCCGGCACGCTGAGCTCTGACATGGACGGCTTGTTCAAGGGAGGTTCGGGCACCTGGCTGTTCCAGCCGCAGATCAACCTGCCGATCTTCAATGCCGGCAGCCTGCGCGCCAGCCTGGATTACTCGAAGATCCAGAAGGACATCAACGTCGCGCAGTACGAAAAGACCATCCAGACCGCCTTCCAGGAAGTCTCCGATGGCCTTGCCGCGCGCAAGACGTTCGAGGAACAGCTCCAGGCCCAGCGGGACCTGGTCGCCGCCAACCAGGACTACTACCGCCTGGCCGAGCGCCGCTATCGCATCGGCATCGACAGCAACCTGACCTTCCTGGACGCCCAGCGCAACCTGTTCAGCGCCCAACAGGCATTGATCAGCGATCGCCTGTCGCAACTTACCAGCGAGGTCAACTTGTACAAGGCGCTGGGTGGCGGCTGGTACGAGCGCACCGGCCAGGCCCAGCAGCAGGCGGCGGTGCAAGCCCCGAAAAGCTGATCGATCGCGTCCAGCAAAGAGCCCACCTTCTCAGGTGGGCTTTTTTTTACCGGCTCTCCCCTGCCGCACGGGCAATGATCGAGACACTGGCCAGCCTGGATGCCGAGCATGAACCACACAGGGCAAGCACTGCGATGGCCAGGGGCTATGCTCACTGAGCCCCCTGGAGGATCCATCATGAAAAGCCTGGTCGACCACCTGAGCCAATACGCGGCCTATCACCGCGACCCTCGCAACATCGCCACGCACTTCGTCGGTATTCCGCTGATCGTGCTGGCAGTGGCCATCTTGCTGTCGCGGCCCGGCTGGGGCGTGGGCGGCATGTGGTTGTCCCCGGCCCTGCTGGTGGCGGCCGCCTCCGTGTGGTTCTACCTGCGCCTGGATACCCGCTTCGGCCTGGTGATGGGCCTGTTGCTGGGCCTGTGCCTGTGGGCGGGCCAGGTGCTGGCCATGCAGGACACCGGCCTGTGGCTGAGCGCCGGGCTGGGCGCATTCGTGGCCGGCTGGGCGATCCAGTTTGTCGGGCATTACTACGAGGGCCGCAAGCCCGCGTTCGTCGATGACTTGAGCGGGTTGATCATCGGCCCCTTGTTCGTGGTGGCCGAGCTCGGCTTCATGCTGGGGCTGTGCCCGGCGCTGAAGCGGGCGATCGAGGCAAATGCGGGGGCAATGCGCACCCTGTAGGCATCCTGCGGCCAGCGCCGGACCTGTGGAAACCTGAAGCCCACAGGTGCGAAGCTGGCCATCCAGCGTTGTAGGGCGTGCCTCGTGTGCTTCTCAGCGAGCCAGGAGGAAATCGGCGACGCGGCGGCTGAAGGGCTCGCCTACCTCGACATTGGACAGGTGAGCGGCCTGGAACTCGGCGTACTCCGCGCCGGCGACCTGCTCCTGGATGAACAAGCCGCCAGAGGGCGGAGTCACCGCATCGGCGCTGCCGGAGACCACCAGCAGCGGCACCTTGATCTCGCCCAGTCGGTCACGAAAATCGGCATCGCGCACCGCACCGCAGTTGGCTGCATACCCCTTGGGTGAAGTGGCCGCGAGCATGTCGGTGATACGGGTGACCTGTTCGGGCTTCATCGCGGCGAACGCCGGGGTGAACCAGCGTTCGATGGATGCATCGCGCAAGCCCTGCATGGCCGCCGCCCCTTCGCGCAGGACCATTTCGATGCGCGGGTTCCAGGTCTCGGGCGTGCCGATCCTGGCCGCGGTATTGCACACCACCAGGCGCTTGAGACGTGCGCCTGCGTTGATCCCCAGCCATTGGCCGATCAGCCCCCCCATCGACAAGCCGCAGAAATGCGCCTGGCCGATGTCCAGGGCATCCAGCAGCGCCAGCACGTCCCGGCCCAGCTGCTCGATGCTGTAGGGACCCTCGGTCACCAGCGAGCCGCCATGGCCACGGGTGTCGTAGCGCAGCACGCGAAAATGGGTACTCCAGGCCGCGACCTGGGTATCCCACATGTGCAGGTCGGTACCCAGCGAGTTGGACAGCACCAGCACCGGAGCATGCTCCGGGCCATCGAGTCGATAGTTCAGTACGCCATCGGCCAGTTGCAAGTGAGCCACAGCGGTCTCCTCAGGCAGTGAATCGTTGATGTTCGGCTACAGCAGGGACCACCAGACGTGCGCCAGGCCCGGATAGAGGGTCACTGGCGTGCGTCATGGCAGGGCCCTAGTGGTCGTTGTGCAGATACGCAGCCTGCTTTGGCAGGCGCAGGCTGAACAGGAAGGCAATCGCCATCATGGCCGTCACGTACCAGTAGAAAGTGTTTTCCATGCCCAGGGTCTTCAAGCCCAGGGCGACGTACTCCGCCGAGCCGCCGAACATGGCGTTGGCCACGGCGTAGGCCAGGCCCACGCCCAGCGCACGCACTTGCGCAGGGAACATTTCGGCCTTCACCAGGCCGCTGATCGAGGTATAGAAGCTGACGATACACAGCGCCAGGGTGATCAGCACAAAGGCCATGAACGGGCTGCTGACTGTCTTGAGCGCCATCAGCAACGGCACGGTGAACAGCGTGCCCAAGGCACCGAACAGCAGCATCGAGTTGCGTCGGCCGATGCGGTCGGAGAGCATGCCGAACAGCGGCTGCATGCACATGTATACGAACAGCGCGCCGGTCATCACGAAGCTGGCGCTCTTGGTGCTCATGCCAGCAGTGTTGACCAGATACTTCTGCATGTAGGTGGTGAAGGTATAGAAGATCAGCGAACCGCCAGCGGTGTATCCCAGCACGGTGATGAACGCCGCGCCATGGTTGCGAAACAGCCCGCCGATGGAGCCGGCATCCTTGTCCTGGCGGGTTTCGGCGCTGCTGGTTTCTTCCAGCGAGCGGCGCAGCAGCAGCGAGATCACGGCAGCCACGGCGCCGATCACGAACGGGATGCGCCAGCCCCAGGCACGCAGCTCGTCTTCGCTCAGCACCTGCTGCAGGATCACGACCACCAGTACCGCGAGCAATTGCCCGCCGATCAGGGTCACGTACTGGAACGAGGCGAAGAAACCGCGCTGGCCGCGCAGGGCCACTTCGCTCATGTAGGTGGCCGTGGTGCCGTACTCACCCCCCACCGACAAGCCCTGGAACAACCGTGCCGCCAGCAGCAGCGCCGGGGCCCAGGCGCCGATGCTGGCGTAGGTTGGCAGGCAGGCGATGACCAGGGAGCCGGCGCACATCATCAGCACCGAGATCATCATCGAATTCTTGCGGCCATGCCGGTCGGCCACCCGGCCGAAAAGCCAGCCTCCGATCGGGCGCATCAGGAAGCCTGCCGCGAATACCCCGGCAGTGTTGAGCAACTGCACGGTGGGGTCGTCCGAGGGGAAGAACGCCGGCGCGAAGTAGATGGCGCAAAAGGCATAGACATAGAAGTCGAACCATTCCACGAGATTGCCCGAGGAAGCACCGACGATCGCGAAGATGCGCTTGCTGCGCTCCTCGCCGGTGTAATAGGTGGAAGTCATGGCGTGGTTAACTCCTGGAAGGGTATGAACGTCTAGACATACCCAGTTACAATCTCGTTCCGCAAGGTCAGGTCTTGAAAGTGTTGTCGCCCTCTTCGCTGGCAAGCCAGCGAAGAGGGCGACCAAGATCTCACTGACTGATCAAACCCGCTCGATCGCCAATGCCAATCCCTGCCCTACCCCGACACACATGGTCGCAAGACCCGTGCGCCCCCCGCTTTTCTCCAGCTGATGCAAGGCAGTCAATACCAGCCGGGCGCCACTCATGCCCAGCGGATGACCCAAGGCAATGGCGCCACCGTTCGGGTTGACCTGCGGCGCATCGTCGGCCAGCCCCAGCTCGCGCAACACCGCGAGCCCTTGGCTGGCGAAGGCTTCGTTCAGCTCGATGACATCGAAATCACTCACCGCCACGCCAAGGCGCTCGGTCAGTTTGCGCACCGCAGGCACCGGACCGATGCCCATCACGCGCGGCGCCACGCCAGCGCTCGCCATGCCCAGGACACGGGCGCGCGGGGTAAGGCCGTGGCGCTTCACGGCCTCGGCCGAAGCCAGGATCAGCGCGGCGGCACCGTCGTTGACGCCCGAGGCGTTGCCGGCGGTGACGGTCTTGTCCGGGCCATTGACCGGCTTGAGCCGGGCGAGGGCCTCGAGGGTGGTGTCGCCACGCGGATGCTCGTCATGCTCGACCACGGTTTCGCCTTTCTTGTGGGCGATGCGCACCGGCACGATTTCCTCGGCGAAGAAACCGGCTTGCTGGGCCTTGGCCGCCAACTGCTGGCTGCGCAGGGCGAAGGCGTCCTGGTCGGCTCGCGACACCTGGTGGTGGTCAGCGACATTGTCAGCAGTCTGCGGCATGGCATCGACGCCATACTGGGCCTTCATCAAGGGGTTGATGAAGCGCCAGCCGATGGTCGTGTCTTCAAGCTTCATGTTGCGCGAGTAGCCGCTCTCGGCCTTGCCCATGACGAACGGGGCGCGCGACATCGACTCGACGCCGCCAGCGATCGCCAGCTCCATCTCACCGCTGGCGATGGCCCGGAAGGCCGTGCCGATCGCATCCATGCCCGAGGCGCACAGACGGTTGAGGGTCACTCCCGGCACGCTTTCCGGCAGGCCTGCCAGGAGCAGGGCCATGCGCGCCACGTTGCGGTTGTCCTCGCCGGCCTGGTTGGCGCAGCCGAGAAACACCTCGTCGAGCTGGTCCCATTGCACCGACGGGTTGCGTTCGACCAGCGCCTTGAGCGGCACGGCGGCCAGGTCGTCGGCGCGGACACTGGCCAAGGCGCCGCCGAAGCGGCCGATGGGGGTACGAATGGCGTCGCAGATGAATACGTCACGCATCATGCTTCTCCTGGAGCCTGCCCATGGGCGGCAGCGGTATGTGCTTCGAGATCGCGCAGCGCAGCGAGCTCGCGTTCGGTGGGCTCGCCGGTTGTCTCGACCGATGCCGCGAAGCGGATCGGCCAGCCGGTGGCCTGGATGATCTGCTCACGCGCCTCGCCTGGGTGCAGGGGGGTGGCCACGAATTCGTGAGTGTCGGCCTTGGGTTCCATGATCTCTGCCATTGCGGACTCCTGGTCGGGCTGGGCATGATGGTGCGACATTGCCGCGTTGCGACCAGATTAAGCAGACCGAACAGCGCCGACAATTCGATAATCGACTATCCGTGCGATTATCGAACAGGAAATATCCCGTCAGGCAAAGAGCTGGGTACAGAGATCACGGCTGGCCGAGAGCATGATCGGCAAGAATCGCTGCTCGAGTTCCGAACGCGCTACGCGGCCCACATGGGTGCTGACATTGAGGGCCGCCAGTACTTGGCCCGACGCATCATATACTGGCACAGCAATCGAACGCAGGCCCTGCTCGAGTTCCTGGTCGACCACGCACCAGCCTTGCTCGCGGACCTGCTGCAAGCACGCCAGCAGCGCCTGCGGCTCGTGAATGGTGCGACTGGTGCGGGGCTTCATGTCGGCGCGCTCCAGGTATTCCTTGAGGCTCGCATCGTCCAGCGCCGCGAGGAGGATGCGTCCCATGGAGGTGCAATAGGCCGGTAGACGCCCTCCCACCGACAGATCGACCGAAATCAGCCGCTCGACCGTCGCCGAACGGGCGATGTAGAGGATGTCATCGCCTTCGAGCGTGGCCATGTTCGCGGCCTCGTGCAGCTGATCGCTGATGCGATCGAGGTAAGGCTGCGCGGAAACCGCCAGCGGCGTCGACGACAGGTAGGCATGGCCCAGGGTCAGCACCTTGGGCAGCAGCGAGTAGGTACGGCCGTTGGTGGTGGCATAGCCGAGCTTCATCAGGGTATGCAGGCACCGCCGCACTGCGGCTCGGGGAATCTCCGTACGATGGCTGATCTGCGCGATGGTCAGGTGACGCTTGCGTTCCTGGAACGCCTGGATCACTGCGAGCCCGCGCGCAAGTGACGTCATGAAGTCCGGATCACCGGTAAAGGCCTGTATGCGCTTGGCAGGCGAGGCCACGATCGGCGGCGCCAGGGCGGCGAAGCCACTGCGCTCGGACAGGGTTGCCGGGGACCCATCGGGTTGCGTTGCATCACTCACGGTTTCACCTCGAAAATCAGTCGCTTGTGCGATTATCGAACGAACGGCCGATAATCGCAATTGACCGATGCGCAGATTGCTTATACCTTGCCCCTGCCACCATGTGGCTTCTTGGAGAGACTGGTCAGGTACCCACGAGAAGTCCCAGGCACGGCCTTGCCACCCGCAAGGCCGTTTTTATTCCTACACAAGCTTCAGAACTTTCCTATACGGTTTGACTCAAAATCGTATTATGGTCTTGAACTTGCCTCATGTTTACATTGCAACTTGGCTCGCTTGGGCAAAACCCATCCTTCGTGTGGCCAAGGCAAAGTTGCCAGCTATAATGAAACTCGCCACCTGAAAACGATCCAGCCCCGGATACAACCGGGCCGCCCGCAATCGGCGTGGCCGCAAGAATCCGAGTGTCCTGCACTCCAAAACATACTGTTGCTGCGACAGCCATGTCGCCCTGGTGGCGTAGCCGCGTGCGTTCGACAAGCACGTCGAGGCCAGGGTCAACTCAATTCAGTCGGGTAATACTGTGACGAAAGACGAACTGCGCGCCGAGCTCGAGCGCCAGGAACAACGTTACAAGGAAGTTTACGGTGGTGAAGTCACCACTTATGCCGCTCAACCAGAACCTGAGCGCAAACCTTGGCGCAAGCGGGCCTCCGTACGCGATCAGGCCTTTGCCCAGGAGCTGGAAAAGATCGAGAAGGAACTGCGTGCCGAACAGCCCTGACTTCTCGGGGGCGAATACCGGCGCGTTGGAGCCTGCAAGCCCAGGTCAAGGGCTGAGAGACTGGCGAGTCCAAGATCCTGAAATGGAATATCACAAATTTCATACGGCCGTTTCAAATCGTCCTCAGCGTACGGTGACGGCCTAACTCTTTATTTTTTCTGGCTTTTTGCCACAATTCAGCGAATTTAAGCGCATGCAGGATGCGTGCGGCTGTTGTGGCATCCCTGCAAAAACGGACCAACCAGTCAGCAGCGGGTGCATCGATCGCCAGGGTTTTCTGGCATAATCGCGCCCCCTTTGAGCGGCTCAGATAAACCTTCATGATCGATTTATTCAGCGGACTTGATGCCTGGGTAGTGGTGAGCTTGCTGTTCGCCTTGACCTTCGTGCTCGCCTTCGAGTTCATCAATGGCTTTCATGACACCGCCAACGCGGTTGCCACAGTCATCTATACCAAAGCCATGCCGCCGCACCTGGCCGTGTTCTTCTCCGGCGTGTTCAACTTCCTCGGCGTGCTGCTGGGCGGTGTAGGCGTGGCCTATGCCATCGTCCACCTGCTGCCTGTCGAGCTGCTGATCAATGTGAATACCGGCCACGGCCTGGCCATGGTCTTCTCGTTGCTGGCTGCGGCCATCACCTGGAACTTGGGCACCTGGTACTTCGGCATCCCGGCCTCCAGCTCGCATACGCTGATCGGCTCGATCCTCGGCGTTGGCCTGGCCAATGCCATGATCAACGACATCCCATTGGGTGACGGGGTCAACTGGCAGAAGGCTATCGATATCGCCATGTCGCTGGTGTTCTCGCCCATGGCCGGTTTTGCCGTCGCGGCCCTGGTGCTGCTTGGTCTGAAGTGGTGGCGTCCGCTGTCGAAGATGCACAAGACGCCAGAACAGCGCCGCAAGCTCGACGACAAGAAGCACCCACCTTTCTGGAACCGCCTGGTACTGGTGATCTCGGCCATGGGCGTGAGCTTCGTGCACGGCTCCAACGATGGCCAGAAAGGTATCGGCCTGATCATGCTGGTGCTGATTGGTATCGTGCCGGCCCAGTTCGTCCTCGACCTGAACAGCACCACCTACCAGATCGAGCGCACCCGCGACGCTACCCTGCACCTGAGCCAGTTCTACCAGCGCAACCAGGACACCCTGGGTGAGTTCCTCGCGCTGGGCAAGGCCGCCCCGGGCGACCTGCCGGAGCAGTTCAGCTGCAACCCACAGCAGACCGAGCCGACCATCAAGGCCCTGCAGAGCTCGCTCAAGGGCGTTGCCGACTATCACACGCTGCCTTCGGACAAGCGCGTGGAAGTGCGTCGCTACCTGCTTTGCCTGGACGACACGGCCAAGAAGGTCGGCAAGCTGCCGGGCCTCGATGCCCGTGAAAAGGCCGACCTCGAGAAGCTGCGCAAGGACCTGACCGCCACCACCGAGTATGCCCCGTTCTGGGTGATCTTCGCGGTAGCGCTGGCCCTGGGCCTGGGCACCATGGTTGGCTGGAAGCGCGTGGTGCTGACCATCGGCGAGAAGATCGGCAAGCAGGGCATGACCTATGCCCAGGGCATGTCGGCGCAGATCACCGCGGCCTGCGCCATTGGCCTTGCCAACGTCTTCAGCCTGCCGGTATCGACCACGCACGTGTTGTCCTCGGGCGTTGCCGGCACCATGGTTGCCAACCGCAGCGGACTGCAAGGCGGCACCGTGAAAAACATCCTGCTGGCCTGGGTATTGACCCTGCCCGCGACAATAGGCCTGGCGGCCGGCCTGTTCTGGCTGGCGTCCATGGCCATCAGCTGAATGTGACGGGTTGACAGCAAAGGCGCCCTCGGGCGCCTTTGCTGTTTTCGACAGTCCCATGCATCGGGCGCGGTATCTTCTATTTGCGCTTGCCCAGCAACGAACCCATCAACCCCCTCACCAGCTGCCGGCCAAACTGGTTCGCCGCCTGGCGCACCGCGGACTTGATCGCCTGCCCCGCAGCGCTCTGCAGGAAATCCGTGGCCTTGTCGGCAAAACTGTCTTCACCGGCCTTCGGTACCTGCACAGGCTCGGGGTCGCGCTTGCGGGCATCGAGCATTTCATAGGCCGACTCGCGGTCGATCGGCTTGTCATACCGCCCAGCCAGCGGCGACGCGCTGACCAGGGCGCTGCGCTCGGCCGTCGTCAGCGGCCCGATGCGCGACTGCGGGGGTGCGATCAATACGCGCTGCACCATCGCCGGCGTCCCCTTGTCCTGCAAGGTACCCACCAGCGCTTCGCCGATTCCGAGCTCGGTCAGCACCGACAATGCATCGAACGCGGGATTGGGTCGGAAACCCTCGGCCACTGCCCTCAATGATCTTTGCTCCTTGGTCGTGAACGCCCGCAGCCCATGCTGGATGCGCAGGCCCAGTTGCGCCAGCACCGCATCGGGCAGATCACCAGGCGACTGGGTCACGAAGAACACGCCGACGCCCTTGGAGCGGATCAGCCGCACCACTTGCTCCAGGCGCTCCTGCAGCGCCTTGGGCGTGCCGTTGAACAACAGGTGCGCCTCGTCGAAGAACAACGCCAGCACCGGCTTGTCGGCATCACCACGCTCGGGCAATTGCTCGAACAGCTCGGCCAGCAGCCAGAGCAGGAAGGTCGCGTAGACCTTGGGCGCCTCATGCACCAGGCGACTGGCATCGAGCAAGTGGATGCGCCCCCGCCCGTCCGGCTCCAGGCGCAGCAGGTCTTCGAGCTGCAAGGCTGGCTCGCCGAACAGCGCCTCGGCGCCTTGCTGCTCCAGCGTGGCCAGGCGTCGCAACAACGCCTGGGTCGATGCGCTGGTCATCAGTGCGCTGTCCTCGCCCAGCACCTGTGGGTTGTCCTTGAGATGGACGAGCAGCGCCTTGAGGTCCTTGAGGTCGAGCAGCAACAGTCCCTCGCGGTCGGCTACCTTGAATGCGGCATACAACGCGGCCTGCTGGCTGTCGGTGAGCTCCAGCAGGTTACCCAGCAGCAACGGGCCCATTTCGCTGATCGTGGTACGCAGCGGGTGACCGGTGTTGCCGTCGATATCCCACAGGCTGACCGGGTAGGCCTGTGGCTGATGCGCCAGCCAGGGCATGCCGGCGATGCGCTCGGCGACCTTGCCCTGGGGCGTGCCTGGCGTGCCGAGTCCGCACAGGTCGCCCTTCACGTCAGCGGCGAACACCGCGACGCCGGCATCGCTGAAGACTTCGGCCAGGTGTTGCAGGGTGACGGTCTTGCCGGTGCCGGTAGCGCCCGCCACCAGGCCGTGGCGGTTGGCCAGGCGCATGGCCTGGCTCACAGGTTGGCCCGTGGGATCGGCGCCCAGAACGATCCGTGAAGAATCAGACATGTTTTTTCATCCTCTGCTCAAGCTTTGTCCATGCGTGGCCGATACCCACCGAAGTGATACTCAGCAGACCCGACACGCCATGAATAAAAGCCTACGTTTCAGCCACAAGATTCTTCTGGCTGCATCACTCATCGTGATCCTCGCCTTCAGCCTGTTTACCCTCTACAACGACTACTTGCAGCGTAATGCGATTCGTGCGGACCTGGAGAGCTATCTGCAGGAGATGGGCGAATCCACTTCAACCAACATTCGCAGCCTGTTCGACGGGCGCATCAAGCTGGTGGAAAACCTCGCGCAGAACATCGCGCAGTATCCCGCCAATGCTGGCACCCTCATGGGCCAAGATGCGCTGACATCCAGTTTCCTGACTGTCTATCTGGGCGGCGTCGACGGCAGCTTCATCGTGCGTCCCGACTCGAAGATGCCCGATGGCTACGATCCTCGCGTGCGTCCCTGGTACAAGGACGGCATGAACGCCAACGGCGCGATCCTCACCGAGCCTTACCTGGACATGACCACCAACAAGATGGTGATCGGCATTCTCGCCAATGCCTCGCGCAGTGTTGGCGTGATCGGGGGCGACCTGGCGCTGGATGGGCTGGCGCAGATCATCAACTCGCTGAACTTCGGCGGCATGGGCTATGCCTTCCTGGTCAACGACCAGGGCAAGATCCTCGTCCATCCTGACAAGGACCTGGTGATGAAACCCATGTCGGATGTCTTCGGGCAGAGCATGCCCAAGCTCACCGGCGAGCTGACCGAGGTCGAGCAGGACGGTGCCACGCGCCTGTTGACGTTTACCCCGGTGAAGGGCCTGCCGTCCGCCAACTGGTACATCGGCCTGTCGGTGGACAAGGACAAGGCCTTCTACATGCTCAGCGATTTCCGCGCCTCAGCGGTGATTGCCACGCTGGTCGCGGTGGTCATCATCATCGCCCTGCTCGGCCTGCTCATAAGCGTCCTGTTGAAGCCGCTGCACACCATGACCCGCGCCATGGAAGACATTGCCGAAGGTGAAGGCGACCTGACCAAGCGTCTGAAGATCCAGAATGATGATGAATTCGGCATCCTGGCCAATGCCTTCAACCGCTTCGTCGAGCGCATCCATGGATCGATCCGCGAGGTGTCGTCGGCCACCGAGCAGGTCAACGAAGTCGCCTTGCGGGTGATCAGCGCCTCCAATTCGTCGATGAGCAACTCCGACGAGCAAGCCAACCGCACCAACAGCGTTGCCGCCGCGATCAATGAACTCGGCGCCGCCGCGCAGGAGATCGCCCACAACGCCGCGCAGGCCTCGCAGCAGGCAAGCTCGGCCCGTCACCTGGCCGAGGAGGGCCAGCAGGTGGTCGAACGCAACATCCAGGCGATGAACCGCCTGTCCGACCTGATCTGCACCTCCAGCGCGCACATCGAGACCCTCAACAGCAAGACCGTGAACATCGGCCAGATCCTCGAGGTGATCACCAGCATTTCGCAGCAGACCAACCTGCTGGCGCTCAACGCGGCCATCGAGGCGGCCCGCGCCGGTGAGGCGGGGCGTGGCTTCGCGGTGGTGGCCGACGAGGTGCGCAACCTGGCCCACCGCACCCAGGAGTCGGCGCAGCAAGTGCAGAACATGATCGAGGAGTTGCAGGTCGGCGCCCGCGATTCGGTCGAGACCATGGACCAGAGCCAGCGCCACAGCCAGGACAGCGTCTCGATCGCCAACCAGGCCGGGGAACGCCTGGGCAGCGTCACCCAGCGCATTGGCGAGATCGACGGCATGAACCAGTCGGTCGCCACCGCGACCGAGGAGCAGACCGCCGTGGTCGAGTCGATCAACATGGACATCAACGAAATCAACATGCTCAACCAGGAGGGCGTCGAGAACCTGCAGTCGACCTTGCGCGCCTGCAACGACCTGGAGCAGCAAGCGGTGCGCCTGAAGCACCTGGTGGGCAGCTTCCGCATCTGACCCGACCGGCGGCCCGCTCCTCGCGCAGGAGCGGCAGCTGCATTCATCCGACGACGCCGATCGAACAAATCAGCCCTCGAGCAGGTCCACCTCTAGGCATGTCATCGCCGGTCCACTACCGCCCGATGACAGTCCAGACAGACGATCTCGGAGGGACGCTGATCGTGCACATTGCTGACATCACCATGTTCTACGCCCCAGCCAGCGGTGGCGTACGTACCTATCTTGATGCCAAACACCGCCGTCTAGACGCCATGTCCGGCGTTCGCCACAGCCTGCTGATTCCCGGTGCCAGCGCCAGCCATGACAATGGCGTCTACAAGGTGCCCGCCCCTGCCCTGCCCTTTGGCAAAGGCTATCGCTTCCCGGTGCGACTGGCGCCCTGGTGCAACACGCTGCGCAGCCTGCAGCCCGACCTTATCGAGGTCGGCGATCCCTATCTCACCGCCTGGGCCGCCCTGGATGCGCGCCGCCAGCTGGATGTTCCGGTGATCGGCTTCTACCACTCCGACCTGCCACTGCTGGTCAGCAACCGCATGGGCAACTGGTTCACGCCCAATGTCGAAGCCTACGTCAGCAGGCTGTATGGCAATTTCGACAGGGTGCTGGCACCAAGCCAGGTGATGGCAGACAAACTGCGTCGCCTTGGCGTGGGCAACGTGCATGTACAGCGCCTGGGCGTCGACCTGGCCACCTTCAATCCCGATCGCCGCGACCCACAGCTGCGCGCGCAGCTGGGCATTCCCGATACCACGCGCCTGCTGGTCTTCGGCGGCCGCGGCTCGCGGGAAAAGAACCTGCCGGTGCTGCTCGATTGCATGAAGCACCTCGGCTCGCACTACCATTTGCTGCTGGTGGGCTCGAACATGCCTGCATCGGTGCCGGACAACGTCAGCGTGATCAACCACTTCTGCTCGGGCACCGAAGTCGCGCGGCTGTTCGCCAGCGCCGACATCCTGGTGCACGCCGGCGACCAGGAAACCTTCGGCCTGGTCATCCTCGAGGCCATGGCCAGCGCGACCCCCGTGGTGGCCGTCGCCGCCGGTGCCTTCACCGAGATCGTCAACGAACAGTGCGGCCGCCTGTGCCAGCCAAACGACGGCCAGGCAATGGCCGCCGCGGTGCGCGAGACCTATGAAGCAGGCGTACGCAAGCTCGGCGCCCAGGCCCGTCGCCATGTCGAGCAGCACTACTCCTGGGACAGCGTGGTGAACGGCTTGCTCGGGCATTACCAGGCCGTGCTGGGCCATCAGCCGCAGGTCCTCGCCCATGCCTGAGACGCATCCACAGGCACCGGCACACAGCGTGATGCTGGTGCTGCACGATGTCGCGCCCGAGACCTGGCCCGACTACCAGCCATTCGTCGAGGCCGTCGATGCGCTGGGCCGAGTCCCGATGACCTGGCTTGTGGTGCCCGACTTTCATCGACGCAATGCCCTGAACCAATCGCCCAGCTTCTGCCGGTTGCTCGAATGGCGTCTGGCGCAGGGCGATGAACTGGCCCTGCACGGTTTCTATCACAGCGATGACGGCCCGCCGCCCCGCAGCCCGGGCGATTATTTCATGCGTCGGATCTACACCCATGAAGGCGAGTTCTACGGGCTCACCGAGGCCCAGGCGCTTGAGCGCCTGCACGCCGGCATGGCGCTGTTCGAACGCCAGGGTTGGCCACTGGCAGGGTTCGTGGCACCGGCCTGGCTGATGAGCGAGGGCACCCGGCAAGCCCTGCGCGGCCTGCCGCTGCGCTACACCAGTACGCCCCAGCACCTGTATCGATTGCCCGATTTCACGCCCATCGAGGCGCCAGGACTGGTCTGGAGCGCGGGCAGCGCCTGGCGCCGCAGCGTGTCACGGTTAGTCAGCGACTGGCAGCGCCGACGCCAGCGGCAGGCACCTACCCTGCGCCTGGGCCTGCACCCGGTGGACATGCGCCACCCAACGTCCCGCGACTACTGGCTCGATACCTTGCGCGAACTGCTGGCCGAGGGCCGCGTGCCACTGACCAAGTCCGCCTGGCTGGACAGCAGGCTCGGGACGTGAACCGCCTGGCCTGGCTCGGCCTGGCCCTGCTGTGCGCGGTGCTGGTACCGGCCGTGCTCGGCGGCGGCGAGCTGCTGCCCCGCCTGCGTACCTTCGCGCCGGAACTGATGCTGGTGCTGCTGGGCATGATCCTGCTGTGCTGGATCATCAATGCCGTGCGCTTGCGACTGCTGCTTGGCCAGCAAGGCGAACAGCTGGGACGGATGAGAAGCCTGGGCGTGGTGATGGCCACCGAGTTCGCCATCTGCACCACTCCAGGCGGCAGTGGCGGACCACTGGCGCTGATGGCGTTGCTGGCGCGCGAACGCATCGGCCCGGCGCACAGCGGCGCCGTGTTCGCGATGGACCAGCTCAATGATTTGGTGTTCTTTTTCTGCGCGATGCTCGGTATCGCTGCCTATGCCGTGTTCCACAGCCTGGGCCGCAGCCAGGAGGCCATGCTGCTGAGCAGTGCGTTGCTGTTGTGCGCGGGCCTGGCCGTGATCATCGGCATGTTGCGCTATCGGCGGGCAATGCTGCGCTTCAATGGCAGGTTGCTGCGCCGCGTGGGCGTATCGCTCAGGCGCCGACGGCGCTGGACGCGCAAGCTGCTGCACTTTTTCCAGGCCTTGGCGCAGACCTGGCGGCTGCCAAAGAGAATCCTGGCGCTGGTATTCGCCCTCACCTGCGCGCACTGGGGCCTGCGCTTCAGCGTGCTGTACCTGGTACTGCGCGGGTTGGGCAGCGACTTGCAGTGGGTACCGAGCTTCCTGGTGCAGATGCTCTCGCTCAGTGCAGGCCAGTTCAGCCTGCTGCCAGGTGGCGCGGGGGCCGCCGAATTGACCTCGGCGACCTTGCTGTCGCCGCTGGTGGGCAGTTCGACCGCCGCCGCCGCCATCCTGATCTGGCGAGCGGTCACCTACTACTTCTACCTGCTCGCCGGTGGCCCGGTGTTCGTATGCCTGCTCGGGCGCCCGCTGCTGGAACGCTGGCGCCAGGCAGCGCAGCGCCCTTAGTCGAACACTACCGTCTTGTTGCCATGGACCAGCACGCGATCCTCGAGGTGATAGCGCAGGCCGCGGGCCAGCACCATCTTCTCCACGTCACGGCCGAAACGGACCATGTCCTCGATGCTGTCGCTGTGGCTGACACGCACCACGTCCTGCTCGATGATCGGGCCCGCGTCCAGCTCTTCGGTGACGTAGTGGCAGGTCGCACCGATCAGCTTGACGCCGCGCAGCGAGGCCTGGTGGTAGGGCTTGGCGCCGACGAACGAAGGCAGGAAGCTGTGGTGGATGTTGATGACCTGCTGGGCATACTCGCGGCACAGCTGCGGCGGCAGGATCTGCATGTAGCGAGCAAGCACCACCACATCGGCCCCGTGCGCCTTGACCAGACGCGACACCTCGGCGAACGCCGGCTGCTTGTCCTGCGCATCGACTGGCACATGGAAGAACGGAATACCGTGCCATTCGACCATGCTGCGCAGGTCATCATGGTTGGAGATCACGCAAGGAATATCGCAATCGAGTTCCTTGGTATGCCAGCGGTGCAGCAAGTCGGCCAGGCAATGGGATTCGCGGCTCGCCATCAGCACCACGCGCTTTTTCTGCGCCGAGTCGGTGATCTGCCAGGTCATCGAGAACGCTTCGGCGATCGGCGCAAATGCCTCGCGGAAGGCCTCGATATCGAACGGCAGGCTTTGCGCACGAATCTCGTGGCGCATGAAGAACCAACCACTCTGTTCATCGGAGTGATGACTGGCCTCGTTGATCCAGCCGTTATAGGACGCCAGGAAATTACTGACTTTGGCCACGATGCCTACGCGGTCGGGGCACGCAATCACCAGTCGGTAGGTGCGCATGAAATAGGACTCCAGAACTTCGCAAAGGCGCTCATTCTAACGACTAGCAAGGAAATCTGCAGTAATCATTAGCGTGGCGAGCCGACACCGTTGATCGCCCTGCGGGCGGTGCAAAAGCCTTGTCCCAGCGCCTTGGCTGGGAAAGTTGAAGTCTCTGAAAGTGTAGATATGTAAAATTTTTTTAACCTGAAAATGAGCAAAGGCCTGCAGACCTGTGGTTAATTGATATTTTAATTGTTTACTTGAGAGTATCGGCTGACTATTATTGCCTCACTGTCCCCTGACTCTACATGTACCAAGGATCGCATTATGTCCCTGATCAATGAATATCGCGCCACCGAAGAAGCCATCAAGGAACTTCAAGCCCGCCTGCAGAACCTGTCGCAAGACGACAAGCTGAAAAAAGAGCTGGAATTCGAAGGCGAACTGCGCACCCTGATGGGCAAGCACTCCAAGTCGTTGCGCGACATCATTGCCCTGCTCGACCCGGATGCCCGACTGAACAAGGCACCGCGTGGCGCTTACAAGACCACCGGCACCAAGCGCGCGCGCAAGGTAAAGCAGTACAAGAACCCGCACAACGGCGAAGTGATTGAAACCAAAGGCGGCAACCACAAGACCCTGAAAGAGTGGAAAGCCAAATGGGGTGGCGAAGAAGTTGAAAGCTGGGCCACCCTGCTGGGCTGATTCGCCTCGCTTGTCGATATCGCCCATCGACATGAAGAAACGCCAGCTTGCTGGCGTTTCTTGTTTATTCACTTCTACATCTGCAATTGCGCTTTCAACCGCTGGACGTGCTGCTGCCAGGCCTCCAGCACCTGTCGCTGCGACTCGCTGGCCCCGGCCCAGCTGACCTGCCAGGCATTATCGAAATCGCCCAGGGTATTGGGCGCGCCCATCCGCGGATCGCTCAGGCGCTGCGCGCAGAAAGCCCGCCAGCGTTGCTGCTCGTGAGCCTCCAGTGTCTCGGGGAAGTTTCGCGCGCGGTAACGAAACAACAATTCCGGCAAGCGCTGGTCATCGAACATCCATTGCCCGCGGCCCAATTGCGCAGGATCCAGGGTACGCACTTGCTCACACAGGCGACGATCTCGCTCGCCGAGAAATCCATCATATAACTGCTGCTCTGGATCCTCGCAGGGTGCGAACTCTTCGCCACTGTAGATGTAATCGAGCTTGTCTTTCCAGATATCCTGCTGGCTCGCCAATTGCTCGGCGCGAGTTTGATAGAGCGACATATCCAGGCCCAGTCGCTGTTGATCCTGCACACGCAATACCGCCAACGGTGCCAGTACCGGACAACGATTGACATGCACCAACTTCAAGGGCACCGGAAACTGTCCGTGCGCCATTTCATCGTGCCGGGCGTATAAACGCTGACGCAAACTGTCAGCACTTTCCTGCAACAATGGCAGGATTTCCTGATGCAGGTCACAAACAATCAATGCGTTGCGGTTACGTGGATGCCAGCCCAGCGGCAATACCACACCCAAGTAATGTCGTGCGGCCGAAAAGCGTCCGGAAACATGCACCATTGGTTGCAGCAGGCGGACCTGCTCCATCACCTTGTGCTTGCTGCGCAGCTGGAACAGCCAGTCGAACAACCTGGGCTGCCGCTCGCGGATCAGTCTTGCCAAGGCGATGGTTGCCCGTACGTCGGAAAGCGCTTCGTGGGCATGGCCATGCTCGATGCCATTGGCCTTGCTCAGCAGTTCCAGGCGCAGGCTGGTGCGGCCCTCCTGCTGCGGCCAGTGGATGCCTTCCGGGCGCAGGGCATAGGCGGTGCGCACCACATCGATCAGGTCCCAACGACTGTTGCCGCCTTGCCACTCACGGGCATACGGATCGAAGAAATTGCGGTACAGGCTGTAGCGCGTGACCTCGTCGTCGAAACGCAAGGTGTTGTATCCCGCGCCACACGTCCCAGGACGCGAAAGCTGCGCATGAACACGCGTCATGAACTCGGCTTCACCCAGGCCCTGGCTGGCCAGTTGCTCTGGGGTGATGCCCGTGACCAGGCAGGCGGCCGGGTGCGGCAGGATATCGTCGCTGGGCAGGCAATAGAGATTGATCGGCGCTTCGATTTCATTGAGGTCGACATCGGTGCGCACGCCAGCGACCTGCAAGGGCCGGTCACGGCGCGGGTCGATGCCAGTGGTTTCGTAGTCGTGCCAGAAGATGCTGGAGCTCACGGGGTCTTCCTGTAACAAGGTCGACCAGAGTCTAGGGCGACTCGCCTGCCGGAGCTACCCTCAGGCAGAAGCGTTCAAGGGGCGAAAGCTGAAATAGTCGCGCAGGGTGCGCACGAACTCTTCGTACTCCACCGGCGGCTGGAGCAGCGTGAAGCCCGAGTCATAGTGCCCTGGCGTCTGGTCCTCGCGGCACCACAGGCAGCTGGCGGTAATGTTGATGAACTGGTACCCGCCTGCCGGCAGGGGCACCTTGAGTTGCAGCTCATAGACGGGCCCGACCAGCACCGGCAGTTGGCTGATCAGCATCAAGCCATCGGCCGAGACGTTGCCCAGGTACCCGATTGCCTGATCCGTCAACCGGTTGAACACCGTGAGGTAGAAAGCAAGCTGGTGACGTTCGATATGCCGCTCGATTTGCATGATGCTCGGTCGCTGCCTTTATATGATCGATGTGATCCAGAATCTTTACAGTCTAGTTCAGCGCGACCAACTGGGCGCAGTACATGCAGCCCACATTGGTATTAACGCCAAGGCGAGGACGCCGGGCGCGCTACGGCGGGCTCCGCTGCGCGGTAGTGGCCAAGTCGCTCGAGAGTCTGCAGGCGGGCGCTGGCGCGGTAGGCATATTCGTTGTTGGGGTAGCGCTGGATCAGGTATTCATAGGTCTGCGCGGCATCCACATAGAGTTTCTGCCGCTCCAGGCACTGGCCTCTCAGCAGCGACACCTCCGGATGGACGAACGGCCGCGCGCGGCTGGCGCGGTCTACCTGCGACAGCTCCAGCATCACGCGCGCGCAATCGCCGCGGTCATAGGCGCGATAGGCGTTGTTCAAGTGGTGGTCCATGGACCAGCGCGTACAACCAGTGGCGCTGGCCGCCAGGGCCAGAATGATCAGGGCTCGCATGGGCAATCTCCTCTACTGGACACTGTATCGGCCTGGGCCTCGGGATCTTCAGCGCCGAGCTGCAAGATTCAAGTGTGCAGATTGCAGCTCGGCGCTCGTCCCAGGTAGTGCATCGGAACAATGACTACAGCGCGAGACAGGAGTAGCCTTTCGCTGCGCTTCACTATAGGAGTCTGTGCATGACCATTCGCCGTACAAAAATTGTCGCCACCCTTGGCCCGGCCAGCAACTCGCCGGAAGTGATCGAACAGCTGATCCTTGCAGGCCTGGACGTCGCCCGCCTGAACTTCTCCCACGGCACGCCGGACGAGCACAAGGCCCGCGCCCGCCTGATCCGCGACATCGCCGCCAAGAATGGCCGCCACGTGGCGCTGCTGGGCGACCTGCAGGGTCCGAAGATCCGCATCGCCAAGTTCAGCAACAAGCGTATCGAACTCAAGGTCGGTGACCGCTTCACCTTCTCCACGGCCCACCCTCTGACCGAAGGCACCCAGGAAATCGTCGGCATCGACTACCCCGACCTGGTCAAGGACTGCGGCGTCGGTGACGAACTGCTGCTCGACGACGGCCGCGTGGTCATGCGTGTCGAAACTGCCACCGCAGACTCGCTGCACTGCGTGGTGCTGATCGGCGGTCCGTTGTCGGACCACAAAGGCATCAACCGCAAGGGCGGCGGCCTGACCGCGCCGGCCCTGACCGAGAAAGACAAGGCCGACATCAAGCTGGCCGCGGAAATGGACCTGGACTACCTGGCCGTTTCCTTCCCCCGTGACGCCAGCGACATGCAATATGCCCGTCGCCTGCGCGACGAAGCCGGCGGCAGCGCCTGGCTGGTGGCCAAGATCGAACGCGCCGAGGCCGTGGCCGACGACGAGACCCTCGATGGCCTGATCGCCGCCAGTGACGCGGTGATGGTTGCCCGTGGCGACCTGGGCGTGGAAATCGGCGATGCCGAGCTGATCGGCATCCAGAAGAAGATCATCCAGCACGCCCGCCGCAACAACAAGGCAGTGATCGTGGCGACCCAGATGATGGAGTCGATGATCCAGAACCCGATGCCGACTCGCGCCGAAGTGTCCGACGTGGCCAACGCCGTGCTCGACAACACCGACGCCGTCATGCTGTCGGCCGAAAGCGCCGCCGGCAGCTACCCGATCGAAGCCGTCCAGGCCATGGCCCGCATCTGCCAGGGCGCCGAAAAGCACCCGACCAACCAGAAGTCCAGCCACCGCTTGCACACCACCTTCGATCGCTGCGACGAGAGCATCGCCCTGGCCGCGATGTACACCGCCAACCACTTCCCCGGCGTCAAGGCGATCATCGCCCTCACCGAAAGTGGCTACACCCCGTTGATCATGTCGCGCCTGCGCTCGCACGTGCCGATCTACGCGCTGTCTCCGCACCGCGCCACCCAGGCCCGCGCCTCGATGTTCCGTGGCGTCTACCCGATCGCCTTCGACCCGGCTTCGCTGCCGGCCGACAAGGTCAGCCAGGCCGCCGTGGACGAGCTGCTGCAACGCGGCTTGGTCGAGCAAGGCGACTGGGTGATCCTGACCAAGGGCGACAGCTATCACACCATTGGCGGCACCAACGGGATGAAGATCCTGCACGTGGGTGACCCGCTGATCTGATGTCGTACTGACCGGCCCTTTCGCTGGCAAGCCAGCGAAAGGGCCGGTTCAATCACTACACATGCTCGGTAAACACATCCGCGAACACCTGCCTGCGCGGCAATCCAGCGATGAACAACCTGCGGGCAAACTGCTCGACTCTCCCAGGCGCCCCGCACAACAGCGTCACCGTCTGCCGTGACACTACACGCAGCGCCGCCAGCGCTTCGTCCAGTCGATCCGTCTCCACCAATTCCACCTTCACATTCGAATGACCCGTGGCCAGCGCCTTCAGCGCCTCGCCCAGATAATGCCCATCGCCCACGTGCACTACCCGGATTTCTCCGGCATGCCCCTGGCGCAACGCTTCGCGCAATATCCCCCACAACGGCGCCAACCCCGCCCCCGACGCCAGCAGCCATAGCGGCCGGTCCTGCCAGTCCAGGTCATAGTGCAGGGCCCCGCCCCGCAGCTCCCCCAGGCGCAGTTCATCGCCAAGACGCAACGTGCGCGCACCCTCGCAGAACGCACCCGGTCGCCGGCAATCCAGATGAAATTCCAGGAAGGCATCTTCCCCGGGCAGGCTGGCCAGCGAATAAGGCCGCGCCACCCCTGCCGCATTCCATAGCACCAGATGCTGCCCCGCCTTATAGCGCAAGGTGCGCCGCGGTTGCAGGCGAAGGCGCAGTACCTGGCCATCGAGCCAATCCAGTCCCGTGACCTGTGCTGGCAGACCGTCGACCTTCGGATCGAACACCGCCACCCGCAAGTCGCTGGTGACCCGACACTGGCACGCCAGGCGCCAGCCCTGCGCGCGCTTGTCGGCATCCAGCGCCTCGGGCAGCGCATCCAGCGGCTGCCCTTCCAGGCAATGCACCAGGCAGGCATGGCAACTGCCGGCGCGGCAGCTGTAGGGTACGTTGCAACCCGCGGCGTTCAGCGCATCGAGCAGGTTGCTGCCGGCCGGCACCGCCCAGCGGTGCTCGCCCACGCAGAGTTCGGGCATTGCTGTGGCTCCAGTGTGATTGACCCGCCACTGTAGGACCAAAGCCGTGGCCAGGACAGCAGCGGGGCGAAAAAAGATGCCCGCGCGCTCAGACCTTCGTCCAGACCACGCGCAGGTGTACCCGCCACGGATGCGCGCTATACTGCCGCGCCTTTTTTGCGTCGGCCCTGGCTTGCCGACGCCCCTTGCAAGGCGTTTCGACACGCTGGTCAGCTTCGTCGAAAAGCCCTTACGAATGTTCCCGTCTTAAAGAGGAGCGCGCTGCATGACCGTGATCAAGCAAGACGACCTGATTCAGAGCGTCGCCGACGCCCTGCAATTCATCTCGTACTACCACCCCGTCGATTTC
>JAQZAY010000204.1 GCA_029239415.1 Pseudomonas sp.
AAGCGAGCAGCCGGCTCACGCCGACTGACGCAGTAGGGAATCCCCCTCCTTTGCGGCGAAAGCTGGCGCCTATCAAGGCGAGGTGGGGGAGGATGTCAACGTCGAGGAAGAAGCGATCAAGGGCATCGAGTCGGTCCTGACGATCGTAGACGGCAAGGTCGTGTACGCCGCGGGCGAATTCGAGCGCCTCGGCCCGCCGCAGGTGCCGGTACTTCCCGAGTGGTCGCCCGTGGCCAAGGTGCCCGGGCATTGGCGCGTGGGCACGCCGTCGCTGGCAGCAGCCGTGCACCAGTGCTCGGGGCCATGCGGTGTGCACGCTCACAGCCATGAGAAAGCGCGCCATTCCAGCGTCCCGGTCAGTGACTTCCAGGGGTTCTGGGGGACAATGGGCTGTTCCTGCTTTGCGTTCTGACTGACGCAGGGGACGTATAGCGCTGATACTGCGTAAGACAAATCTGAATCTCACATCAAAAGCTTTAGCGCTGATTACCTTCGGAAGTATCCTACAGCCGCTTCGGAAGCTTCCATCTTGGCAGGGAAATACCGCAGGGTTAACGTCGCCGGGTCGCCATTTTGGCGATCGGGTGTGAGAAGCCCGGGCGGTACATGTGGAATGCTTCCAGTAATGGCAGCCGTACGCGAGCAGACTCCGGTCTGGCCGTGATTCCGCGTGCACGGTTCTTCTCACCTCGCGTCCGGTTGCCACCCTATCCGTGAGAAGAGATGGGTGTGTGCCTTCCTTGTCACACGTGGAAGTCAAAAATGAAAAAGATCGTCCCCGATCCACCCGCAAACCTCATCACCACCCCCTACTTCTCCATCCACTCCGAAATGATCCCCCCGGACGCCCTGGCCCACGCCAGCGAGCTGTTGCGCGGCGCCGAAGACACCCTCGACCAGTACCGTCGCGAACACGGGGCCGAACCCGGCCTGAACATGCTCGCCAACGTGCTGCACTCGACCGAGATGGCCCGAGTGCTCGTCGAGCATGCCCTGCAGAAGATGTGATCAAGGAGTGATGGGATGACCAACGCCGCAATCACCTGCACGACCGTAGGCGAGACAAACTTCCTCGAGCTGTTTTGCATCCAGCCCGGTATCCCGTTCGATCGCGCCTTCGAGGAATTATCGGTGCTGCTGGGCTGCATCCGGCACCTGACCTTCGAAGCCGAGATGGAAAAGGACGCCATCGCAATCAGCTCCGCCCATTACCTGAGCGCATTCGCCAAGGCGCTCATCAACGACATGGAGCTCGCCCGACAGCGGAGTCGCTGAGTCAGTACCGGCCTCTTCGCGGCGGTTCGACGCCCTGACAAACCCGCTGCCACAGGTTGAGCGGGAGCCAACGTGTGCGGCTTCAGCCGCGAAGAAGCTGACGCGGTGTCTGGCACCGGCTCTGCCGGTGTTCGCGGGTAAACCCGCTCCTGCACGGGCTTTCGCCTCGGTGCCCCTTTTCCCATCGGCGTGATGGCCTTCAGGCCATGTCGCTGACCGAGAATTCCTCCGCCAGGTGGTCGATCAGCGAGCGTACCGAGGGCAGCAGTCCCCGGCGCGAGGGGAAGATCGCATGGACGATACCGCAGCGGGGATGCCAACCCGGCAGCAATTCCACCAACCGTCCTGATGCCAGGTCCTCGCGCACTGCGACTCGCGGCAGATGCGCGATGCCTACACCGGCGATGACGAAGTGGCGCAGGGCGAACAGGTCGTCGGTGACCATGCGTGGCGTGTGCGGGATCACGATGCTGGTGCCCATGTCCTCACCCTGGAACAGCTCCCAGTGGTATTCACGTTGGGCGCCACCCCAGTGCACGCTGGGCAGTTGGCCAAGCTGGCGCGGCTCGAAGCCCTCGGGTAGCTGCGCAAGGAGCGACGGCTCGCCAACCAGGCACTGGGTACTGTTGCTCAGCACCTTCATCACCATGTCGGTATTTTCCAGCGGCGGAAAACGCACGCGCAGAGCCACGTCGAAGCCTTCGTGCAGCAGATCGACCCGGCGGTTGGTGCTTTCGATGAACAGCTCTACCCGTGGGTACTTGAGCATGTAGCGGGTCAGCATCGGCCCGACCCAGGCGTTGAGCAGGGTCGTGGGGCAACTGATGCGCACCAGGCCCCTCGGCTCGCTGAGGTTGCGCTCGATGATCTCGGCCGCGCCTTCCGCCTCTACCCGCATGGCCAGGCACCGCTGGTAATAGGACTGGCCGATCTCGGTCAGCGAGCAGTGCCGGCTGGTGCGGTGCAGCAGGCGCACGCCAAGGCGGTCCTCCAGTTCGGCGATACGTCGGCTGAGCTTGGACTTGGGCATGTCCAGCGCGCGGCCTGCCGGGGCGAAGCCGCCGTGCTCCACCACTTGGGTAAAGAAATAGAGGGAATTGAGGTCTTCCAACGAATCGTTCTCCAGATGGAACGGTAAGACTGTTTTTTGCCGTCTAGCCTACCAAAAGCGGTGAATTTAATCTGTAGACCTCAATGCGACACCTAAATCAACGCCGCTCATGGAGCCCGAGCAATGCCACACGAAGGCAGCCTTCTGCAAACCGCCGTCATCTTCCTGCTAGCCGCCGTCATTGCGGTCCCCCTGGCCAAGCGCCTGCAGCTCGGCGCTGTCATCGGCTACCTGCTGGCCGGCGTGGCCATCGGGCCCCAGGCGCTGGGACTGATCCACGATACCGAGAGCGTCTCGCACATCTCGGAACTTGGCGTGGTCCTGCTGTTGTTCATCATTGGCCTTGAGCTCTCGCCCAAGCGCTTGTGGCTGATGCGCAAGTCGGTATTCGGCGTCGGCCTGGCCCAGGTACTGCTGACCGGCGCACTGCTCGCTGGCATCGCCTTGTTCGGCTTTGGCCAGTCGATGCCGGCCGCCGTGGTCGCAGGCCTGGGCCTGGCCTTGTCGTCCACGGCCCTGGGCCTGCAGAGCCTTGCCGAAAGCAAGCAGCTCAATGCACCGCACGGGCGCCTGGCCTTTGCCATCCTGCTGTTCCAGGACATCGCCGCCATTCCATTGATCGCCCTGGTGCCCCTGCTGGCGGCGAGTGGCTCGGACGCCAGCGATGGCGACAACCTGGAACACGGCCTGAAGATCTTCGCCAGCATCGCCATCGTCATCGTCGGTGGCCGCTACCTGCTGCGCCCGGTATTTCGCATCGTGGCCCGTACCGGCCTGCCCGAGGTCTCCACCGCCACCGCACTGCTGGTGGTGATCGGCACCGCCTGGTTGATGGAGCAGGCCGGGATCTCCATGGCCCTGGGCGCGTTCCTGGCCGGCCTGCTGCTGGCGGACTCCGAATACCGTCATGAGCTGGAGTCGCAGATCGAGCCGTTCAAGGGCCTGCTGCTGGGGCTGTTCTTCATCAGCGTCGGCATGGGTGCCAACCTGCGCCTGCTGCTGGAGACACCGGGCCTGCTGCTTGGGCTGACGCTGTTGCTGGTGCTGGTGAAGCTGCCCGTGCTGATGCTGGTCGGTCGCCTGGCCGGCGGCCTGAACACCGGCAATGCGCTGCGCCTGGGCGTGGTATTGGCCGCCGGTGGCGAGTTCGCCTTCGTGGTCTTCAAGCTGGTCAAGGACCAGGGCCTGTTCGACGCCTATACCTATGACCTGCTGCTGATGGCCATTACCTTGTCGATGGCCGCTACCCCGCTGTTGCTGCTGGGCTGTGCCCGCCTGCTGAAGCGCTCGCAGCCAGCCCGCGAAGTCCCCGAGCAGTACAAGGCGATCGAGACCGATGCCCCTCGGGTGGTGATCGTCGGCATGGGCCGCATGGGCCAGATCGTCTCGCGCATCCTGCGTGCGCAGCAGATCCCCTTCATCGCGCTCGACACCTCCGTGGACGCTATCGAGATGACCCGCACTCTCGAGCAGGCGCCAGTGTTCTACGGCGACCCGCTGCGTCCTGAAGTCCTGCATGCGGCCAAGGTAGGCGAGGCGGAGTATTTCCTGATCACCATAGATGATCCCGAGGTCGCCACCCGGACCGCCGAGCGGGTCAAGCGCCTGTACCCGCACCTGAAGGTGCTTGCCCGGGCGCGCAACCGACAGCACGTGCACAAGCTGGTCGACGTCGGTGCCGAGCCGATCCGCGAGACATTCCATTCAAGCCTCGAAATGACCCGCCTGGCCCTGATCGGGCTGGGACTTTCCAGCGAGCAGGCAGCCGATCGTATCCAGCGCTTCAGCGAGCATGACGAGCAAGTGCTGGAGGCACAGGGGCGTATACGCGACGACCGCGCCAAGGTGATGCAGAACGCCCAGGAGGCGCGAGTGGAGCTGGCACGGCTGTTCGAGTCGGATGCAAACTGAAGTCGAGGGGAAACGGCCCAGCGTCCACGGGCTGGCAGGCAACCCTTGGACGCTGTTGTACGATGACTCAGTTGAACAAGTCCACTGCAAGCTGGAAGGCGACCCACAGCGCCAGGCCAGTGGCGAATGCCAGTGCCAGGTTCTCGAACAGGTTGTTGCGGTATTCCTTGTTCAGCAGCGACTTCTGGTTGGACATGATCAGCAGGCCCAGCGAGATGACCGGCAAGCCGATGATGTTCAGCGCGTTCACGCCAATGGTCAGGGTGACGAAGTCGGGCATGCCTGGGATCGACCAGACCAGCGGCGTCACCAGGATGAACAGCATGAACCACTTGTGCATCGGGTCCTTGTGGAATTCCTTGCCGAAACGCTCGCGGCGCTCGGGACGCACATGCTGGAAGGCATCGGTGATGAGCATCGGGAACGCGGTGGTCTTGCCCGAGATGCTCGCGAACAGCGTGGCGAAGACGCCGACGAAGAAGATGTACCAGCCGATCGGGCCGAAGAACATTTCCAGCGCCTTGCCCAGGTCACCCAGGGTATTTACCTGGATGCCGTTGGGCCGCAGGATTTCCGCGCCGACGATCCAGATGGCCAGATTGATGACGATACCCACGAACACGGCGAACAGCAGGTCGTTGCGTTGCACGCGCTTGTGCTGCGGGCCGGTCCAGCCTTTCTGCCGCATCACGTAGGGGTGCACGAAATTGGCCACTGAGCCGGCCACCGCGCCGATCACCGAAACCGCCACCAGCATGGCGCCGTGCACGCCTTCGTCGGCGGGGATGCTGAAGCCGATGGTACCTTTGACGATACCGACGACATCCGGGCCGGACATGAGCGCCAACGCCAGGAATGCCAGGGTCATGACCGCCAGCAAGACTTTCATCACGCCCTCGATCATCGAGTAGATGTTGCGACCGACCAGCATCCACACCGCCAGGACCACGGCCATCGAACACAGCAGCGGATAGTCGATGCGCAACAGCATCGCCAGGGCCTCGCCGGCTCCCTTGATCATGTAGGCGTTCATCAGGTGGCCCATGATCAGCGCGTACCCGAGCATGAACCAGGCGAACACCGGATGCAGCTGGGCATAGCCCTGCAGGATGCTCATGCCTTGGTTATTGCACAGCTGGAAGCGGGCGATGATGTTGACGATCAGGTAGCGCAGCAACAGCGATACCGCCAGTACCCACATCATGGCGTAGCCATAGTTGGCACCGGCGACGGAGGAAGTGATCAGATCACCTGCGCCCAGCCAGGACAGCACGGCGATGATGCCCGGCCCAAGCAGTTTCACCGCCCGGGAGAGGCGGCTTTGGGAGGGCACGGCGGTCTTGCCCTCGGCAGAAGGAATGCTCGTCATCGAGGTGTCTCCGTTATTTTTGTAGTGAGAGCCGGTGAAGTCGAACACAGTAGGTAGGACATCGTACAACTAAATTATCACAGAAACGTTGCAAGATATTTCATAATTTCTTCAGGGCAGGGTGCTTGCCTGGGTATGGCCCGTCTACGGCGCTGTGGCCCACAGGCCACTCAGCCAGGACGGTATTGCAAGGCCTCGGCAAGATGACGCCGGCCAATGGCCTCGGCTCGCTCCAGGTCCGCCAGGGTGCGGGCCACCTTGAGCAGGCGATGGGCTGCGCGCAAGGAAAGTGTCAGGCGCTCGCAAGCCGTCTCCAGCCATTTCTGGTCTTCGGCAGTCAGGGGACAATGGCGTCGCAACGCCTTGAGATCGAGAAACGCGTTGGCGCAGCCTTGTCGCGCTTGCTGCAATTCCCGCGCAGCGGCCACCACCTTGGCGACGCTGGTGCTGGTCTCGCCGCTGGGCTGCTCGGACAGGACGGTGCTTTCCCGCGCCACGGTCAGGTGCAGGTCGATACGATCGAGCAGCGGGCCGGACAGCTTGTTGCGATAGCGCTGCACCTGCTCGGTGCTGCAGCGGCAGCGGCCAGTGGGGTCGCCCAGGTAGCCGCATGGGCATGGGTTCATCGCCGCCACCAACTGGAAACGGGCAGGAAAGCGGACCTTGTCCCTGGCTCGTGCCACCACGATCTCGCCACTCTCCAAGGGCTCGCGCAAGACTTCCAGCACGCGTCGCTCGAACTCGGGCAGCTCGTCCAGGAACAGCACGCCATGATGGGCCAGGGTGATCTCGCCGGGCTGCGGTCGGCCGCCACCCCCGACCAGTGCCGCGCCGGACGCCGAGTGATGCGGATGGCGGAAGGGTCGCTGTGGCCAGCTCTTCAGGGGTGTACGGCCGCTGACCGACTGGATCGCCGCCACCTCCAGCGCTTCGTGCTCATCCAGCGGCGGCAGGAGGCCCGGCAGGCGGCTGGCGAGCAGCGTCTTGCCGGTGCCGGGTGGGCCGGTCAGCAACAGGTTGTGGCTAAATGCACCAGCATTGCTGACTTTGTGAGCGATTTGCCGTTTTTAGTCACGCAACTAATGAAAAATCCCAAGAATGATCTATGCAGTTCATGGAATTGATACGACTTCATCAAGTTCGATAATATGGTTCACAGTGAAAAAGTTTTATGTGCTCCGGCGCCTAAATAATCAGCTATTTCGATGGCCGTAAGCTTTGA
>JAQZAY010000205.1 GCA_029239415.1 Pseudomonas sp.
GCGGCATCGGGCAGCAATGGCACGTAGATCGGATAGTGGGGCATCAGCTCGGCGAGGAATGTGCGGCTCTTCAGGCCACACAGGCGCTCGGCCTCGGCATAGTTGATATCGAAGAAGTTGCGCCCGATGGCGTCCCAGAACGGCGAGTCGCCCTGCTCGTCGCTGTGGCCGACGATCTCGGTGACCACCGAGTCGGCGAAGCGCTCTGGATGCGCGGCCATGAACAGCAGCCGGCCGCGGGAATTGAGCTCGGCCCAGGCGCTGTTCACCAGGCCCGGCAGCACATAGAAGCTGGTCAGCAGGCTGTTGCCGGTGAGGTCATGGCACTGGGAGAGCACGTGGATCTTGTTGTGGATCTTCAGTTCGCGCGAGGCATGCACGAAGGTCTCGTTGCGAAAGCTGTAGAACGGCTCGGAGTAGCCGGCCGAGGCGACGATGGCCGAGCAGCCGGCAAGCTGGCCGGTACGGGTGTCTTCGAGGACGAAGAAATAGCTCTCCTCCCCATTGAAGCTGACCTCGGCGGCAAAGGAGGCCTCGGAGGCGGCGATCTTGTCGCCCAGGCGACCGGCATCGTCCGGCAGGGACGTGACACCGATGGGGCTGTCCGCAGCCAGGCGCTGCACTTCGTTCAGGTCGGCCATTTGCGCGGGTCGCATCACCAGCATGGTGTCACTCCTTTCGGGAAAGCAGGCCAACGCAGTCGGCACGGAAAAACGGCGGGCGCCCGGAGCACCCGCGTTGAATAAGCCGTCACCGGCCTGCCAGCAGGCCGGGACGGGACCACAGGCGAATCAGGCCTGGGTCAGCTTGGCCACGGCGCGCTCGAGACGGTCCAGGCCTTCGTCGATATCGGCGTCCTCGACCACCAGGCTCGGCGCGAAGCGCACCACGTCCGGGCCTGCCTGCAGGACCATGAGGTTCTCTTGCTCGGCGGCGTTGAGCACATCCTTGGCCTTGCCCTTCCAGGCATCGGAAAGCACGCAGCCGATCAGCAGGCCGACGCCGCGTACCTGGGCGAAAATGCCGTACTGCTGGCCAATCTGCTCCAGGCGCGCCTTGAAGCGCTCGTGCTTGGCCTTGACGCCAGCGAGCACCTCGGGGGTGTTGACCACGTCGAGCACCGCGTTGGCCACCGCGCACGCCAGCGCGTTGCCGCCGTAGGTGGTGCCGTGGGTGCCCACGGCCAGGTGCTTGGCCAGCCCGGCGGTGGTCAGCATGGCGCCGATCGGGAAGCCGCCGCCCAGGCTCTTGGCGCTGGTGAGGATGTCGGGCGTGACGCCATAGTGCATGTAGGCATACAGCTCGCCGGTACGGCCCACGCCGGTCTGCACTTCGTCGAAGATCAGCAGCGCGTTGTGTTCGTCACACAGCTTGCGCGCGCCTTCGAGGTAGGCCAGGTCAGCCGGGACAACACCGCTTTCGCCCTGGATCGGCTCGATGACCACGGCACAGGTCTTGTCGGAAATCTGCGCCTTGAGCGCTTCCAGGTCGTTGTACGGCACGTGGCTGATGCCGCCGATCTTCGGGCCGAAGCCATCGGAGTACTTCGGCTGGCCGCCCACGCTGACGGTGAACAGGGTACGGCCATGGAAGCTGTTCACGGTGGCGATGATTTCGTGTTTTTCAGGACCGAAGCGGTCATGGCCGACCCGGCGGGCCAGCTTGAACGCGGCCTCGTTGGCCTCGGCGCCCGAGTTGCAGAAAAAGGCGCGGTCGGCAAAGGTCGCGTCCACCAGCTTGTGGGCCAGGCGCAGGGCAGGCTCGTTGGTGAAGACATTCGATACGTGCCACAGGGTATTGGCCTGTTCGGTCAGGGCCTTGACCAGTGCCGGATGAGCATGCCCGAGCGCGTTCACCGCAATGCCACCGGCAAAATCGATGAGTTCGCGGCCCGACTGGTCCCATACGCGTGACCCGGCACCGCGCACGGGAATGAACGCGGCCGGAGAGTAGTTGGGAACCATCACCTGGTCGAAATCGGCACGCTGCACCGGTGTTTGCTCAACGGACATCGGAGTCTCCTGAAGAGGACGCTGGCCAGGTAATGGCGAGCGATGAGGGGATTGTAAGGACACAAAGGCGCAGTACCTTGTCGCCAAGCGACAACTTGTTACAGCGCAAAACCCAGGTTTCCCCAGGCTTTCGGCAATGCGACAAACTTTGTCGCAATCGCGCAGTTTACGCGGTGTGAAGCTTTTGTAGGAGCGGCCTTGTCGCGCTCAGCCGCGCTCGGCGGGCGCCGGGCTCAGTTCGAACGGACTGCTGCTGCGCCGCTGGTTGCGGTCTTCGCGCGGGGTAGCGCCGAAGAAATTGCGATAGGCGCTGGAAAAGTGCGGCCCCGAGGAGAACCCGCACGACAAGCCGATCTGGATGATCGACTTGCTGGTTTGCATCAGCATTTGCCGCGCCTTGTTCAGGCGCAGTTCAAGGTAGTACTGGCTCGGCACGCGGTTGAGGTACTGCTTGAAGATGCGCTCGAGCTGTCGCCGCGAGACGCACACATGCTGGGCGATCTCATCGGTGGTCAGCGGCTCTTCGATATTGGCCTCCATCAGCAGCACCGCCTGGGTCAGCTTGGGATGACTGGAACCCAGGCGGTTCTGCAGCGGGATGCGCTGGCGCTCGCCGCCTTCGCGGATGCGCTCGACGACCAGCTCCTCGGACACCGCGCCCGCCAGTTCCGCGCCATGGTCGCGGGCCAGCACCGCCAGCAGCAGGTCGACCACCGACATGCCGCCACAGGCGGTCAGGCGATCACGGTCCCAGTCGAACAGGTGGCTGGTGGCGATGACCTTGGGATAACGCTCGCTGAAGTCGTCCTGCCAGCGCCAGTGTACCGCCGCCCGGTAACCGTCGAGCAGGCCCAGCTGGGCCAGCGGATAGACCCCCGCCGACAACCCGCCGATCATGCAGCCGCCACGCGCCAGCTGCTTGAGCGCCGCGGCCAGCGCGGGAGCGACCGCCGGTGCAGGCTCGTCGCCCAGCAGGAACAGCTTCTGGCAACCCTCCAGGCGCCCGTTCCACGGCTCGCCCGGCAGGCGCCAGGCCGCTTCCTGCGGCGCGTCGGCCTGGAGAAAGTCCAGCTCGTAGGCCACTTCCGGATGCACCCTCTGCGCCACCCGCAACACTTCCTCGGCCAGCGACAAGGTCAACGCCTTGGTGCCCGGCCAGATGAGAAAACCAATTCGCTGGGTGGTCATAGGGTGCGATCCGAAACCTTGAGTCATTCAACAAGCCGCGCGGGCGGGAACCTGAAGGCAGAGGCGGCTGCGCCAGTCGCGCAGCATGCCCTATTGCGGTGCGAAGCGGCAGCCCCTTACTTGAGACTACCGGAAAGAAACTGCTTGAGACGCTCCGACTGCGGATTGACCAGGACCTCGCGCGGATTGCCCCGCTCCTCCACCAGCCCCTTGTGCAGGAACACCAGCTGGTTGGAAACCTCGCGGGCAAAGCCCATCTCGTGGGTGACCACGACCATGGTACGGCCTTCCTGCGCCAGCGACTGCATGACCTTGAGCACATCGCCCACCAGTTCAGGGTCGAGCGCCGAGGTCGGCTCGTCGAACAGCATGACCTCCGGCTCCATCGCCAGCGCCCGGGCAATGGCCACGCGCTGTTGCTCGCCGCCGGACATGTGCCCCGGGAAGGCGCCCTTGCGATGGGACACGCCCACCTTGGCCAGGTAGTGCTCGGCCTTTTCCAGGGCTTCTTTCTTGCTGACGCCCAGCACGTGGACCGGCGCCTCGATGACGTTTTCCAGCGCCGTCATGTGCGACCACAGGTTGAAGTGCTGGAACACCATCGACAGCCGCGAACGCATGCGCTGCAACTGGCGGGGGTCGGCGGCCCTGAGCGCGCCCTCCTTGCCCGCCACCAGCCTGAGCTCTTCGTTGTTGAGCAAGATCTTGCCCGCGTGCGGCTGCTCGAGCAGGTTGATGCAGCGCAGGAAGGTCGACTTGCCCGAGCCGCTGGAGCCGATGATGCTGATCACATCACCCGCCTTGGCCGCCAGGGAAACGCCCTTGAGCACTTCATGGCTGCCATAGCGCTTGTGCAGGTCTTGGACTTCGAGTTTGTACATGCTGTCGGTTCTCACAAAGCGATCAGTCCCGGGCCTTGGCCCAGTGTAATGGAAGGCGCGGTCATCACGACTTGCGCGGCGCCAGGTAGCCGAGCCAGCGGCGTTCGGCCAGCTTGAACAGGCGCACCAGGATGAAGGTCAGGCACAGGTAGAACACGCCCGCGGTGATGTAGGCCTCGAACGGCAGGTAGTACTGGGCATTGACCGTGCGCGCCGCGCCGGTGATGTCGATCAGGGTGACGATCGACGCCAGGCTGGTGGTCTGCAGCATCATGATCACTTCGTTGCTGTACTGCGGCAGCGCACGGCGCATGGCCGAGGGCAGCAGGATGCGCCGGTACATCTTGATGCGCGACATGCCTACCGCCCTGGCGGCCTCGATCTCGCCATGGGGCGTGGCCTTGAGGCTGCCGGCGATGATCTCGGCGGTGTAGGCGCTGGTGTTGACCGCGAAGGCCAGGCACGCGCAGAAGGTGGCGCTCGACAGCCAGGGCCAGAAGATGCTCTGGCGCACGAACTCGAACTGGGCCAGCCCGTAGTAGATCAGGAACAGCTGCACCAGCATGGGCGTGCCGCGGATCACGTAGGTGTAGAGCCAGGCCGAGAGGTTCACCAACGGATGCTTCGACACCCGCATCAGCCCCAGCGGAATGGCCGCCAGCAGCCCGAAGAACAGCGACAGCGCCAGCAGCTTGAGGGTGGTCAGCAGCCCGCCCAGATACAGCGGCATCGCCTCCCAGACCACGTTGTAATCGAACATCATAGTTCAGCCACCTTTACGCCTGCCGAATAGCGCTTCTCGAGGTAACGCAGGGCCAGCAGCGAGACACTGGTGATCACCAGGTACATCGCCGCCACTGCCAGGAAGAAGGTGAAAGGCTCGCGGGTGGCATCCGCCGCCTGCTTGGCCTTGAACATCATGTCCTGCAGGCCGACCACCGAGATCAGCGCCGTGGCCTTGGTCAGCACCAGCCAGTTGTTGGTGAAGCCCGGGATCGCCAGGCGGATCATCTGCGGCACCATCACCCGGAAGAACACCTGCATGCCGCTCATGCCATAGGCCATGCCGGCCTCGGCCTGGCCCTTGGGGATGGCCATGAACGCGCCGCGGAAGGTCTCCGACAGGTAGGCGCCAAAGATGAAGCCCAGGGTACCGATGCCGGCCATCAGCGGATTGAGGTCGATGTAGTCGTCGTGGCCCAGCAGCGGCGCGACGCGGTTGAGCACGTCCTGGCCGCCATAGAAGATCAGCAGGATCAGCACCAGATCCGGAATGCCACGGATCACCGTGGCGTACATGTCGCCCAGCCAGGCCAGCCAGCGCACTGGCGACAAGCGCAGCGCAACGCCGATCAGACCGAGAACGACGGCCAGGGCCATGGACGACAGGGCAAGTTGCAGCGTCAGCCACGCCCCGTCGAGGATGACTGCCCCGTAGCCTTTCAACATGATGAGGTCCTCGACCTTGAAAATGAAAAAATGGTGCAAACCTCAGACTCTCTGCTGTTTGCACCATTGCACAGGTTTTATCCGACGGTCTTACTGGGCGTCTGGCCCGTAGATGTCGAAGTTGAAGTACTTGTCCTGGATCGCCTTGTACTTGCCATTGGCGCGGATCGCGTCGATGGCGGCATTGATGCGCTCGACGTTGGCCTTGTCGCCCTTGCGCACCGCGATGCCGATGCCGTCGCCAAAGTACTTGGCGTCGGTGAAGGCCGGGCCCACGAACGCGTAGCCCTTGCCGGCGTCGGTCTTGAGGAAGCCGTCTTCAAGCAGGGTGGCGTCGGCCACGGTGCCATCGAGGCGGCCTGCCGCGACATCCAGGTAGACTTCGTTCTGGGTGCCATAGGGCACGACGGTGGCGCCCTGGGCCCCGAAGACTTCCTTGGCGAAGCGATCGTGGATCGAGCCACGCTGCACGCCGATCTTCTTGCCCTTGAGCTCGGCCAGGCTGTCGCTCACGGTCACGCCCTGCTTCATCACCAGGCGCGCCGGGGTCAGGTAGTAGCGCTTGGTGAAGTCGACCGACTTCTTGCGGTCGTCGGTGATCGACATCGAGGACAGGATCGCGTCGATCTTGCGCACTTTCAGTGCCGGGATCAGGCCGTCGAATTCCTGCTCGACCCACGTGCACTTGGCTTTCATCTGTTCGCACAGGGCGTTGCCGATGTCGTAGTCGAAGCCCGCGATGCTGCCATCAGGCTGCTTGAAGGCAAAGGGAGGATAGGCCGCTTCGATACCGATTTTCAGCGGTTTCTCATCAGCCAGCGATGCCAGGGAAAACACAGACAGCGCCAGGGCGCCAAGCAGTGCGAGTTTCTTCATCTGGTAACTCCATCGGTATAGGGCAAATACAAGGCAGGGTAACGGCTGCCCGATATGCGAATGGGTACAACGCCAGCCGCAAGGTCAAGACCGGGGTCCGGGACCACGAGCGATCAGGTGGCATTCTAGCGACACCCCGCATGTCGATATTTCTTCAAAGCGACAACTACGTATAGAAGCACCTGAAACCGCGGCGGGCGATATTGACAGCTCTGGCGTGATATGCAAGAGCAAAAGGAAACAACCTTATACCAAAGCAATAACTGGGCCCATTATTCGCAAACCCTTGTAATCCGGCAAGTATAGCGTGCGTCGAGCTGCAGATGAGCGCCGATTGCACGGGGATGTAGCGTAGGACGTTTCTCTATGCCCCGCTCTGGAGCGACAAGGGTGACATCGATGAATGTCGAGGTAACAGGCATCCAGAAGCAAAAAACCCGC
>JAQZAY010000206.1 GCA_029239415.1 Pseudomonas sp.
CGAGTACATGGTCAACGCCCACTGCGCCGACGCCATCGTGTGCATCTCCAACTGCGACAAGATCACCCCCGGCATGCTGATGGCCGCCCTGCGCCTGAATATCCCGGTGATCTTCGTCTCCGGCGGCCCGATGGAAGCCGGCAAGACCAAACTGGCCAGCCACGGCCTGGACCTGGTCGACGCCATGGTCATCGCCGCCGACTCCACCGCCAGCGACGAGAAGGTCGCCGAGTACGAGCGCAGTGCCTGCCCGACCTGTGGGTCGTGCTCCGGCATGTTCACCGCCAACTCCATGAACTGCCTGACCGAAGCCCTGGGCCTGGCCCTGCCGGGCAACGGCTCGACCCTGGCCACCCACTCCGACCGCGAGCAGCTGTTCCTGCGCGCCGGGCGTACCATCGTCGAGCTGTGCAAGCGCTACTACGGCGAGAACGACGAGTCGGTGCTGCCGCGCAATATCGCCAACTTCAAGGCGTTCGAGAACGCCATGATGCTCGACATCGCCATGGGCGGGTCGACCAACACCATCCTGCACCTGCTGGCTGCGGCCCAGGAAGCGGAGATCGAGTTCGACCTGCGCGACATCGACCGCCTGTCGCGCAACGTGCCGCAGCTGTGCAAGGTGGCGCCGAACATCCAGAAGTACCACATGGAAGACGTCCACCGTGCCGGCGGCATCTTCAGCATCCTCGGCTCGCTGGCGCGTGGCGGCCTGCTGCACACGGACCTGCCGACCGTGCACAGCCGCAGCATGGAAGAAGCCATCGCCAAGTGGGACATCACCCAGACCGACGATGAAGCCGTGCACCATTTCTTCAAGGCCGGCCCTGCGGGCATCCCGACCCAGACTGCCTTCAGCCAGTCGACCCGCTGGGAAACCCTGGACGACGATCGTGAAAATGGCTGCATCCGCAGCTTCGAGCATGCCTATTCGAAAGAAGGCGGCCTGGCCGTGCTGTACGGCAACATCGCGCTCGATGGCTGCGTGGTGAAGACCGCCGGTGTCGACGAGTCGATCCATGTGTTCGAAGGCAACGCGAAGATCTTCGAAAGCCAGGACAGCGCCGTGCGTGGCATCCTCGCTGACGAAGTGAAGGCTGGCGACATCGTGATCATTCGCTACGAAGGCCCGAAAGGCGGCCCGGGGATGCAGGAAATGCTCTACCCGACCTCGTACCTGAAGTCCAAGGGCCTGGGCAAGGCGTGCGCCCTGCTCACCGACGGCCGCTTCTCGGGCGGCACCTCGGGCCTGTCCATCGGCCATGCCTCGCCCGAGGCCGCTGCCGGTGGCGCCATCGGCCTGGTGCGCGATGGCGACAAGGTGCTCATCGACATCCCCAACCGCACCATCAATCTGCTGGTGAGCGATGAAGAGCTGTCGCATCGTCGCATCGAGCAGGACAAGAAGGGCTGGAAGCCTGTCGAAGTGCGTCCGCGCAAGGTGACGACCGCGTTGAAGGCCTATGCGTTGCTCGCGACCAGTGCGGACAAGGGCGCGGTACGTAACAAGGCGCTGCTGGACGGGCTGTAGGAGAGACCTGGTGGTTGAGAACCGGCGCCTGGTGCGCCGGTTTTTTATGAGCGCTGCAAGGCCAAGACAGGCACATCTAGCCTCACCACTAATTCCTCCAAGTTATAAGCAAATGCAATCTAGGTCTAAATTGCCTTGTTTTCTGGCTGTTACCATTTCCGGTTCGCAATCGTCCCCAGAGGCGATGCTCACCTCTTTTGCGTTTCCGGAGCTTCAATGACCCTGCCGTTGTTCTTCAACCTGCTCGCCTTCCTGGCCCTCTTGCTAGGCTTGGCGAAAATCCCCCGTACCGACTGGAGCCTGGCGAAGAAGGTCTTGCTGGGCCTGGTCCTGGGCGTGCTGTTCGGCGTGGTCCTGCATGCGATCTACGGCGCCGGCCATCCCGTGCTCAAGGCCACCATCGGCTGGCTGGACCTGGTCGGCGTGGGCTACGTGCAGTTGCTGCAGATGATCGTCATGCCCCTGATCTTCGCCTCGATCCTCAGCGCCGTGGCGCGGCTGCACAACGCCTCGTCGCTGGGCCGGATCAGCGTGCTGAGCATCGGCACCCTGCTGCTGACCACCGCCATCGCGGCCCTGATCGGTATCGTGCTGACCAACCTGTTCGGCCTCAGCGCCGAGGGCCTGGTCGCCGGGACCCAGGAAGCGGCCCGCCTGCAGGCCATCCAGAGCGACTACGCAGGCAAGGTCGCCGACCTCGACATCCCGCAGCTGCTGCTGTCGTTCCTGCCGAGCAACCCGGTGGGCGACCTGGCGCGCGCCAAGCCGACCTCGATCATCAGCGTGGTGATCTTTGCCGTGTTCCTGGGGATGGCGGCGTTGCAACTGCTCAAGGATGATGCCGAGAAAGGCAGCCGCGTCCTGGCCGCCATCGATACCCTGCAAGCCTGGGTGATGCGCCTGGTGCGGCTGGTGATGAAGCTGACGCCCTATGGCGTGCTGGCGCTGATGACCAAGGTGGTGGCCAGCTCCAACCTCGACGACATCCTCAAGCTGGGCAGTTTCGTGGTGGTGTCCTACCTCGGTCTGGCGTTGATGTTCGTGGTCCACGGGGTGATCCTCGCCGCGACCGGTGTCAGCCCGCTGCGCTTCTTGCGCAAGGTATGGCCGGTGCTGACCTTTGCCTTTACCAGCCGCTCCAGCGCCGCCAGCATCCCACTGAACATCGAGGCGCAGACCCTGCGCCTGGGCGTGCCGTCGTCGATCGCCAGCTTCTCGGCATCGTTCGGTACCACCATCGGCCAGAACGGCTGCGCCGGCCTGTATCCTGCCATGTTGGCAGTGATGGTGGCGCCGGCAGTAGGCATCGATACCTTCGATCCACTGTGGATCGCCACCCTGGTGGCGATCGTCACCTTGAGCTCGGCGGGCGTGGCGGGCGTAGGGGGTGGCGCGACCTTCGCCGCGCTGATCGTGCTGCCGGCGATGGGCCTGCCCGTCGAGCTGGTGGCGCTGCTGATCTCGGTCGAGCCACTGATCGACATGGGTCGCACGACGCTGAACGTGAACGGTTCGATGACGGCGGGCGTGGTGACGAGCCAGTTGCTCAAGCAGACCGACCGTGAAGTGCTGGGCTCCGAGGAGCATGTAGAGTTGAGCCGGACCTGATTTTCCCGCGCCGCACCGCGACCTGTCGCGGTGCGGCAGGTCTCAGCGCTTGTCCCAGACCTCGAAATGATAGGCAGGCCCTTCAGCGACCTGCGCCTGGCTCGACACCCGTTCCCACGCACCCTTGTCGAACTCGGGAAACCACGCATCCCCTTCCGGGCTCAGCTCGACCCGCGTCAGGTACATGCGGCTGACCAGCCCACGCTCCAGCGCCTGGCCATACAGCTGCGCGCCACCGATCAGCATCAGCTCGCCGACACCCTGCTCCAGCGCCCATTGCTCGGCGCGAACCAGTGCAGCCTCCAGCGAGTCGAACACCTCGGCATCTTCGAGCACCAGCCCCGGCTGGCGGCTGACCACGATGTTCAGGCGCCCCGGCAACGGCCGGCCGAGCGACTCCCAGGTCTTGCGGCCCATGATGATCGGCTTGCCCAGGGTGGTGGCCTTGAAATACTTGAAATCCCCCGGCAGGTGCCAGGGCATGCTGTTGTCGATGCCGATGACGCGGTTCTCGGCGAGCGCCGCGATCAGGCTGAGGGGGAGAGATGTCTTCATGCCGGCGAGGATAGCAAAGCCTGCCCCTGGATGCCTGAGTTATGCTTTCCCCTTGAACCGCTCAACGGAAGACCCTGTGACTGGACTGACCGAACTCGACAAGCGCTGGCTGACCGAAGCGGTGCGCCTGCGCGAGGAACATGCAGGCCCCTTGGAGGACCAGGAAGCCAACCGCCACGCGCGCCAGCAAGGCGGCGACCTGGCGGCACGCATACAATGCCGCGCCCTGGCGCTGGCCGAACGCGACGGCATGATTGTCGCCCTGCGCCACTGGAAACAAGGTGCGCGCCTTGCCGTGCTGGCGCTGATGCTGCTATCGCTGTTGAGCGGTGCGGGGCTGGCCTTCGCCGCGCTGGGCGACGGGCAGCGACCGGTCAATGTGTTCTGGGCCCTGGGCAGCCTGCTCGGCCTGAACCTGCTGCTGCTGCTCGGCTGGGCGGTGGGGTTTTTCTTTGCCGGTGAACACGGCAGCGGCCTGGGCCGCTTGTGGCTGTGGCTGAGCGAGCGCTTTGCCCGCGATGCCAAGGCCGTGCACCTGGCCCCGGCGCTGCTGGTGCTGTTGCAGCGGCGCCGCCTGAACCGATGGCTGCTCGGCCTGCTGGTGCACAGCCTGTGGGTGCTGGCCCTGGGCACGGCGCTGGTCATGCTGCTGACGCTGCTGGCCACCCGGCGCTATGGCTTTGTCTGGGAAACCACCATCCTCGGCGCCGACACCTTCATCGGCCTGACCCAGGCCCTCGGCGCCCTGCCCGCGTTGCTCGGCTTCAGCGTGCCTGACGTGGCGATGATCCGTGCCAGCGGCGACAGCCTGCCTGCGCTCGACATCGCCCGTCAGGCCTGGGCGGGCTGGTTGCTCGGCGTGCTGCTGGTGTATGGCATCGTGCCTCGTCTGGCCCTGGCGTTGTTGTGCCTGTGGCGCTGGCGAAAAGGCCGCGCCCGCTTGACCCTGGATCTCAGCCTGCCCGGCTACGGCCAGCTGCGTGACAACCTGATGCCCAGCAGTGAACGCCTCGGGGTACAGGATGCCGCCCCCGAGGCCCTGCCTCAGTTCCAGGCAGGGCAGCATGACGACGGTAGCAGCGGCGCGCTGCTGGTGGGACTCGAGCTCGACGACCAGCGTCCATGGCCACCGGCCTTGCCCGAGTCGGTCAAGGACGCTGGCATCCTCGACAGCCGCGAGTCGCGCAACCGCCTGCTGGAACAGCTCAGCCGCTTCCCGCCGGCACGCCTGGCCATCGCCTGCGATCCGCTGCGCTCGCCCGATCGCGGCAGCCTGGCGCTGCTCGCGGAGCTGGCGCGTAACGCCGGGGACACTCGCATCTGGCTGCTGCAGGCCGCGCCAGGCCAGGCGCTGGATGCCGCGCGGCTGGGCGACTGGCACCAGGCTCTGGAGCAACTGGGGCTGGCCCATGCCGACACGGCGCCGCTGGGCTGGCTGGAGCATGGCCATGACTGAGCCGCTGAAACTGGCCGTGGTCGGCCACACCAATGTCGGCAAGACCTCGCTGCTGCGAACCCTGACCCGCGACGTAGGCTTTGGCGAGGTGTCGCATCGGCCCAGCACCACCCGGCACGTCGAAGGCGCGCGCCTGTCGGTGGACGGCCAACCGCTGCTGGAGCTCTACGACACGCCTGGCCTGGAGGACGCCATCGCGCTGCTCGATTACCTCGAGCGCCTCGAGCAACCCGGCGAGCGCCTCGACGGCCCGGCGCGGCTGGAGCGCTTCCTCAAGGGCAGCGAGGCGCGCCAGCGCTTTGAGCAGGAAGCCAAGGTGCTGCGTCAGCTGCAGGCGAGCGACGCCGGCTTGTATGTGATCGACGCCCGCGAACCGGTGCTGGCCAAGTACCGAGACGAACTCGAAGTGCTCGCCGGGTGCGGCAAGCCGCTGTTGCCGGTACTCAACTTCGTCGCCAGCAGCCAGCACCGTGAGCCGCAATGGCGTGAAGCCCTGGCGCGCCTGGGCCTGCATGCGCTGGTGCGCTTCGACAGCGTTGCCCCGCCAGAGGACGGCGAGCGGCGGCTGTATGAAAGCCTCGCCCTGATGCTGGAACATGCGCGTCCCGCGCTGCAGCGGCTGATAGACGACCAGCAGGCCCAGCGCCTGGCCCGGCGCCAGAGCAGCAAGCGCTTGATCGCCGAACTGCTGCTCGACTGCGCCGCGTGCAGGCGCAGCGTGCTGGCAGCGCCCGCCGCCGAAGCCAAGGCCATCGAAACCTTGCGCAGCGAAGTGCGCCAGCGCGAGCAGCGCTGCGTCGAAGCCTTGTTGAAGCTTCATGGATTTCGTCGCGAGGACGCCAACGCGGGTGACTTGCCGCTGCTCGATGGCCGCTGGGGGGACGACCTGTTCAATCCCGAGACCCTCAAGCTGCTTGGCGTACGCCTGGGCGGCGGCGTGGCAGCGGGCGCGGCGGCAGGCGCGGGGGTCGACCTGCTGGTGGGCGGCCTGACCCTTGGTGCTGCCGCGTTGGCCGGGGCGCTGGCCGGCGGCGCACTGCAGACCGCGCGCAACTACGGGTCGAGGCTGATGGGCAAGTTCAAGGGTCAGCGCGAACTGACGGTGGACGATGCCGTGCTGCGCTTGCTCGCCCTGCGCCAGCAGCAACTGATGCATGCCCTCGATGCCCGCGGCCACGCCGCCCAGGACAGCATCCGCCTCGACGCCCCGCAAGAGCAGGCCTGGCGCAAGGGCAGGCTCCCCGACGCCCTGGCCAAGGCCCGCGCACATCCGCAGTGGTCGTCGCTCAATGAAGGCGCGCGAGCCAACCAGGCCGAACGCCAGGAGCAGATTGAAGCGTTGGTGCAGGAGCTTTGACGCCTTTGCCAAGCTTTCAGGCCTGCAGCGCACCCTTCGCGAAGCGTGCGCTTGGGACCTTGTGGCGCCAATGAGATCGAGCGCCACAAGGCCCCAAGTGCACGCTCCAGTGCTTACTTGCGCAGCAGGCGCAGGCCGTTGAAGACCACCAGCAGGCTCACGCCCATGTCAGCGAACACGGCCATCCACATGGTCGCCATGCCCGCGAAGGTGAACCCCAGGAAGATCGCCTTGATGCCCAGCGCCAGCACGATGTTCTGGGTGAGGATCGCCGCTGTCTGGCGCGACAGCCTGACGAAGGCTGGGATCTTGCGCAGGTCGTCGTCCATCAGCGCCACGTCGGC
>JAQZAY010000207.1 GCA_029239415.1 Pseudomonas sp.
GGACTGTTTTGTATCGAGAGGTAGATGCTGTCGTTCATTGTTTTTGTCCTAGCAGCACAGAGTAGGTAAAACCCGTCCCTACTTTATGCTGCCCTTGGACGCCAGCCAGACGACCTTAGTCTTAGATGCAACGGTGTATTGCAGAATTGGTAACAACCAACGGGACTGCAGCGCCTGCCCCATTCGCTGGCAAGCCAGCGAATGGGGCAGGCGCTGCCGGTATTATTTACCCGTCCACTCCTTGACCCGCTCCGGATGCTTGGCGACCCAGTCCTTGGCCGCAGCTTCGGGCTTGGCGCCTTCCTGGATGGCCAGCATCACTTCGCCGATCTCGTCCTTGGACTGCCAGGAGAAGTTCTTCAGGAACTCGGCAACCTCGGGCGCCTTGGCCTCCAGCTGCTTGCTGCCGATGCTGTTGACGGTCTCGGCCGCGCCGTAGACGCCCTTGGGATCATCGAGGAACTTGAGCTTCCACTTGGCGAACATCCAGTGCGGCACCCAGCCGGTCACGGCGATGGACTGCTGCTTGGTGTACGAGCGCCCCAGCTCGGAGGTCATCGCGGCGCCCGAGCTTGCCTGCAGCTTGTAGCCGGTGAGGTCGTAGTCCTTGATCGCCTGGTCGGTCTTGAGCATCACCCCCGAGCCTGCGTCGATGCCGACGATCTTGTGCTTGAAGGTGTCATCTGTCTTGAGGTCGGCGATGCTGGTGGCCTTGACGTACTCGGGAACGATCAGGCCGATGCGCGCATCCTTGAAGTTGGGGCCGTAGTCGACCACCGCGTCCTTGTTCTTGGTCCAGTAGTCGCCATGGGTGACCGGCAACCAGGCCGAGAGCATGGCGTCGAGCTTGCCGGTGGCCACGCCCTGCCACATGATCCCCGTGGCCACGGCCTGCAGCTTCACGTCATAGCCCAGTTTCTGCCTGATCACTTCGGCGGCCACGTTGGTGGTCGCCACACTGTCGGCCCAGCCGTCCACGTAGCCGATGCTCACTTCCTTGGCCATCGCCTGGGCGGCGCTGATCGCCATTACCAGGGCGGCGCCCACCCCCAGAAATCGTCGCATAGTCATCAAGGCATCCCCTCGTCAGGTCTCGGAGATTGCATCATCGACCTGCGTGGGCGGGCAACCTGCTCTGTCAGCGACCTTCATGCAAACCATCCGCGACATCACATAGCCATTAACGCCATGTCCTTGCGGCGACCTGCGCGATCTTTGCATGGCCAGGCGTTGACGCCAGGCGTTTGCGGTTACTATCGCTGCTTTTCACCTCGCCGACGGACCGCCCATGCCCAGCCCTGCCCGCCTACTGCTGCCCACCTACCTGTCCGCTTGCCTGCTGGCCCTGCTGGCGCTGGCGGCGCTCTGGTACGGGCTCGGCAAGCCGGTACAGCTGCCGGATGCGGCCAGCGCCACGCACAAGTTGCAGTGTGCGTCCTACACGCCGTTCGACAAGGACCAGTCGCCGTTCGACCAGCCGTTCAAGCTGCGCCCGGCGCGCATGGACGCCGACCTGGCCTTGCTCGCCGAGCGATTCCAGTGCATCCGCACCTATTCGATGACCGGCCTGGAAGCCATCCCGGCGCTGGCGCGCAAGCATGGGCTCAAGGTGATGCTAGGGGCCTGGGTGAACGCCAACCCGGTGGACACCGACAAGGAAATCGCCGCGCTGATCGCCTCGGCCAACGCCAACCCGGACGTGGTGAGCGCGGTGATCGTCGGCAACGAGACCCTGCTGCGCAAGGAAATCACGGGCGAGCGCCTGGCTGGCCTGATCAGCCAGGTGAAAAGCCAGGTGCAGGTGCCGGTGACCTATGCCGATGTCTGGGAGTTCTGGTTGCAGCACCCACAGGTGGCCCCGGCGGTGGATTTCCTCACCATCCACCTGCTCCCGTACTGGGAGGACGACCCGCGTGGCATCGACGATGCACTGGCGCATGTCGGCCAGGTGCGCGAGGACTTCGGCAGGCGCTTCGCGCCCAAGGACATCGTCATCGGCGAGACCGGCTGGCCCAGCGAGGGCCGCCAGCGCGAGACCGCCCTGCCGAGCCGTGTCAACGAGGCGAAGTTCATCCGTGGCTTCGTGGCCATGGCCGAGGAGAACGGCTGGCACTACAACCTGATCGAGGCATTCGACCAGCCCTGGAAGCGCGCCAGCGAAGGCGCGGTGGGTGGCTACTGGGGGCTCTACGACGCTGATCGCCAGGACAAGGGCATTCTCGAAGGGCCGGTGAGCAACTTGCCATTGTGGCCTCTATGGTTACTGGCGGGGGTGGTGCTGTTCGGCGCCACGCTGTTGCTGGCCGGTCCGGTTCGCGACCGCCGCGCGGCCCTGCTGCTGCCGCTGCTGGCCGCGCTGGGCGCGGGATGTCTGGGACTGTGGGGCGAGCTGATGCGCACCAATGCTCGGTTTGTCGAGGAATGGATCTGGGCACTGCTGATGGCCGGACTGAATCTGCTGGTGCTGGCGCATGGGGCGCTGGCCTTGGCCCGATGTGAGGGGTGGCGCCAGCGGGCATCTGCCTGGCTCGAGGCGCGTGCCGGCTGGTGGCTGTTGGCAGCCGGCTTCGCGGCGGCGGTGAGCATGCTGGCGATGGTGTTCGACCCGCGCTACCGCAGCTTTCCCAGCGCCGCCCTGCTGCTGCCGGCGCTGGTCTACCTGGTGCGCCCGGTGGCGGCGCCGCGGGCCGAGATCGGCTTGCTGGCGCTGATCGTCGGGGTGGGAATCGTGCCGCAACTGTACCAGGAAGGGTTGAGCAACCAGCAGGCCTGGGGGTGGGCAGTGGTGAGCGTGGTGATGACCGCGGCGCTGTGGCGCGGCTCGCGGGTAGCCCGGTCCCTATAACCCCCATGCACCCTCCACTCTGCCCGGCGCCAGCCGCGCAGAGTGGAGGGTGTCAGGAGGAGCGCACCAGCCGCAACCCCGCGAGAACCACGGCGAACACGGCCAGGCTGGCGGTGTAGAGCACCAAGGCTGGAATGCCGAAGCCGAGCGCCACCACGGCCAGCCACCAACCGGCCTTGCGCGGCACAACCTGGGCAATCAACGCCAACGCCAGCGCACTCCAGGCGATCACCCGGAAATGAATCCCCAACCCGAGCGCCGAACGCGCCTGGCATTGCCAGTACGCCCCAGGCTCGGCACACAGCCCCACCCACTGCCCGTCCTCCATCAGCCCATAGCGCACTCCGTAGCTTGCGGCCAGCCACAAGGCGATGAACACCAGCAAGGCGATCAAGGGTAACGTACGGGTCATGGCTGTCTCCGGGCATGCACAATCGGCCAGCATAACCGCCCGGAGCGTCGGTGCAAGGTATTACCCATGGGCTGATGAAGCCCGACCGAGACATTTTGAGTGATAAATACCCAGGCGCCGAGCAACTTTGGCCATGCGCCCAAGGTCCTAGCCTGCGTATCGTACCGGCTGTATTTCTTTTGGGGGTCTCAATGCTTCGAACTTTGCGCTCCGCTGCCCTGCTCGGCGGCCTGCTTTTGAGCGCGGCCGCCACCGCGCAGGACATAGACGCCGCGAGCTATGGATACCCCTTGACCAATCCGTTCGAGGCAACCATCGCCACCACGCCGCCCGAACTGCGCCCGACGCTGCCCAGCGACGAGGACATCGACCAGGACGACTACAGTCTCAACCTGCGCCCGGAGCGCTCGTTCACCCTGCCCGACAACTTCTGGCCGGTGAAGAAGCTCAGGTACCGCCTGGCCCGCCAGGACCATGCGGCGCCGCTGATCTTCCTGATCGCGGGCACCGGCGCGCCGTTCTCGAGCAGCATCAACGAGTACCTCAAGAAGCTCTACTACCAGGCGGGCTTTCACGTGGTGCAGCTGTCGTCGCCCACCAGCTACGACTTCATGAGCGCCGCCTCGCGCTTCGCCACCCCGGGGGTGAGCAGCGAGGATGCCGAGGACATGTACCGGGTCATGCAGGCCGTGCGTGCCCAGCACCCGCGCCTGCCGGTCACCGAGTTCCACTTGAGCGGCTACAGCCTGGGCGCGCTGGACGCGGCGTTTGTCAGCAAGCTCGACGAGACGCGGCGCAGCTTCAACTTCAAGCGGGTTTTGCTGCTCAACCCGCCGGTCAACCTGTACACCTCGATCAGCAACCTCGACAAGCTGGTGCAGACCGAGGTCAAGGGTGTCAGCAGCAACACCACGTTCTATGAGCTGATGTTGAGCAAGCTGACCCAGTACTTCCGCCAGAAGGGCTACATCGACCTCAACGAGGCGCTGCTCTACGACTTCCAGCAGTCGCGCCAGCACCTGTCGAACGAGCAGATGGCGATGATCATCGGCACCTCGTTCCGTTTCTCGGCGGCCGACATCGCCTTTACTTCCGACCTGATCAACCGCCGTGGGCTGATCATTCCACCCAAGTACCCGATCAGCGAAGGCAGCAGCCTCACGCCGTTCTTCAAGCGCGCCTTGCAGTGCGACTTCGACTGCTACCTCAGCGAGCAGGTGATCCCCATGTGGCGTGCCCGCAGCGACGGCGGCAGCCTGCTGCAGCTCAACGACCAGGTCAGCCTGTACGCGCTCAAGGACTACCTGCAGAAAAGCCCGAAGATCGCCGTGATGCACAATGCCGACGACGTGATCCTCGGCCCTGGCGACATCGGTTTCCTGCGCCAGGTGTTCGGCGATCGGCTCACGCTCTACCCCCATGGCGGGCATTGCGGCAACCTCAATTACCGCGTCAACAGCGACGCCATGCTGGAGTTTTTCCGTGGTTAAGAACCTGTTGATCGTCTCCGCCTTGCTTGCGACCACTGGGGCGATTGCCGCCGAGACCGCTCCGCGCACCAGCGTGATCGAAGCCGACGTGGTCGAGACGCCTGTGGTCGAAATGCCGCCCGCCGAAAGCGATGGTTTCACCGATCCGCTGCGTGCGCTCAAGTTCAACCCAGGCCTGGACCAGCGCGAGTTCGAGCGCTCGACCTTCGATGCCCTGAACGTGTACGACCCGTTCGAGTCGGTGAACCGGCGCATCTATCACTTCAACTATCGCTTCGACCAGTGGGTGTTCCTGCCGGCAGTCAGTGGCTACCGCTACATCACCCCGCACTTCGTGCGCACCGGGGTGAGCAATTTCTTCAACAACCTGAACGACGTGTCGAGCCTGGCCAACAGCCTGTTGCAACTGAAGATGCAGCGCTCCGGGGAAATCACCGCGCGCCTGATGTTCAACACCATCATTGGCGTGGGCGGGCTGTGGGATCCGGCGACCAGCATGGGCCTGCCGCGCCAGAACGAGGACTTCGGGCAGACGCTGGGCTTCTATGGCCTGGATGAAGGTCCCTACCTGATGCTGCCACTGTTCGGGCCATCGAACCTGCGCGACACCACCGGGCTGGTAGTGGACTACCTGGGCGAACACGAGGCCAACTACCTGGACTTCGCCGACGCCAGCGACGACCAGCCAGCGCTGACCGTGCTGCGCGCGGTGGACAAGCGCTATACCACCAGCTTCCGCTATGGCCAGCTCAACTCGCCGTTCGAGTACGAGAAGGTCCGGTACGTGTATACCCAGGCACGCAAGTTGCAGATCGCGGAGTAGCCCTCGGGGCCGCTGTGCGGCCCCTTCGCTGGCAAGTCGGGCACCGCTATTTCTTGTCGTACAGCTTGGGCTCGCCCGGTGGCCTCGACTTGAACCGGCGGTGCGCCCACAGGTACTGCTCGGGGCACTCCCTCAGCACGCTCTCGACCCACTGGTTGATCCGCAGGCAATCGGCCTCTTCGCTTTCCCCGGGGAAATCCGCCAGCGGCGGATGCACCACCAGCCGGTACCCGCTGCCATCCTCCAGCCGCCGCTGGGTGAAGGGGATCACCTGCGCCTTGCCCAGCCGGGCGAACTTGGTGGTCGCGGTCACCGTCGCCGCGGGGATACCGAACAATGGCACGAACACGCTCTGCTTGGCACCGTAGTCCTGGTCTGGCGCATACCAGATCGCCCGCCCCTTGCGCAGCAGCTTGAGCATGCCACGCACGTCCTCGCGCTCCACCGCCAGCGAATCGAGGTTGTGCCGCTCGCGGCCGCTGCGCTGGATGAAGTCGAACAGCGGGTTGCCGTGCTCGCGATACATGCCGTCGATGGTGTGCCGCTGGCCAAGCAGCGCGGCACCGATCTCCAGCGTGGTGAAGTGCACCGCCATCAGGATGGCGCCCTGCCCTTGCTGCTGGGCGGCCTGCAGATGCTCGATGCCTTCGATGTGCGCAAGCCGTGCCAATCGGGCCTGGGGCCACCACCAGCTCATGGCCATTTCGAAGAAGGCGATGCCGGTGGAGGCGAAGTTTTCTTTCAGCAGGCGCTGCCGTTCGTCGTGCGACAGCTCGGGAAAACACAATTCCAGGTTGCGCATGGCCACCCGGCGACGCTCGCCGGCGACCCGGTACATCAGGGCACCCAGCGCGCGGCCCAGGCCAAGCAGGGCCTTGTAAGGCAGCTGGACCAGCAGCCACAGCAAGCCCAGGCCCAGCCAGAGGCCCCAGAAGCGCGGGTGCAGGAATGAAGGATTGAAACGCGGGCGATCCATTGAAGCTTCCACAAAGACATGGGCCGGGCATTCTACAACGGTTCGCTTCGGCTTGCGGCTAACGGGCGTTATCGTTATAACCTTGGGCACTTTTTTCGTTACCAGCCGTCTATGCAGACCATGAGCCTCAACCAGACACCCGACGCCACACCCGTGTTCCAGCTCAAGGGCAGCATGCTTGCCATCACTGTGCTGGAGCTGGCCCAGAACGACCTCGAAGCCCTCGACCGGCAACTGGCGGCGAAGGTGGCGCAGGCCCCCAACTTCTTCAGCAATACCCCGCTGGTGCTGGCACTGGACAA
>JAQZAY010000208.1 GCA_029239415.1 Pseudomonas sp.
GGACATTTTCCGTCCGGCCCATGCCGACTACACCTACCACCACAAGTACGGCACCCGCGACTACCGGGGCGGTGGCCGCAGCTCGGCGCGCGAGACCGCCATGCGCGTGGCCGCGGGTGCCATCGCCAAGAAGTTCCTGGCCACCCAGGGCATCGTGGTGCGCGGCTACATGAGCCAGCTGGGCCCGATCGAGATCCCGTTCAAGAGCTGGGACTCGGTCGAGGAAAACGCCTTCTTCAGCCCCGACCCGTCCAAGGTGCCGGAGCTCGAGGCCTACATGGACCAGCTGCGCCGCGACCAGGATTCGGTCGGCGCGAAGATCACCGTGGTCGCCGAAGGGGTGATGCCGGGCCTGGGCGAGCCGGTGTTCGACCGCCTGGACGCCGAGCTGGCGCATGCCCTGATGAGCATCAATGCGGTCAAGGGCATCGAGATCGGCGCGGGCTTCGCCAGCGTGGCGCAGCGCGGCACCGAGCACCGCGACGAGCTGACGCCCGAGGGCTTTGCCAGCAACAATGCCGGCGGCATCCTCGGCGGCATCTCGTCCGGCCAGCCGATCGTCGCCCACCTGGCGCTCAAGCCGACCTCGAGCATCACCGTGCCGGGCCGCTCGATCGACGTCGATGGCAACCCGGTCGAGGTCATCACCAAGGGCCGGCACGACCCCTGCGTGGGCATCCGCGCCACGCCGATCGCCGAGGCGATGATGGCCATCGTGCTGATGGACCACCTGTTGCGCCACCGCGCGCAAAACGCCGGCGTGCGGGTCGCGACGCCCGTGCTGGCCCAGCTTTGACGCGCTGCAGGGGTCGCCTGGCCGCGGCGCGCTGAGCCGTGGCGCCGATCCCCTACTGGCGTCTGTCCAGCTTCTACCTGTGCTACTTCGCCCTGCTCGGCGCCACGGCGCCGTTCCTGGCGCTGTACTTCGACCACCTGGGCTTCTCGCCGGCGCGCATCGGCGAGCTGGTGGCCATTCCCATGCTCATGCGCTGCATCGCCCCCAACCTGTGGGGCTGGCTGGGCGATCGCAGTGGCCAGCGCCTGCTGATCGTGCGGGTGGGCGCGCTGGCGACGCTGGCCACGTTCTCGCTGATCTTCCTGGGCAAGAGCTACGCCTGGCTGGCGCTGGTGATGGCCTTGCATGCGTTCTTCTGGCATGCGGTGCTGCCCCAGTTCGAGGTCATCACCCTTGCGCATCTGCACGGGCAGACCTCGCGCTACAGCCAGGTACGCCTGTGGGGCTCGATCGGCTTCATCCTCACCGTGGTCGGCCTGGGGCGGCTGTTCGAATGGCTGAGCCTGGACATCTACCCGGTGGCGATGGTGGTGATCATGGCCGGCATCGTCGTCGCCAGCCTCTGGGTGCCCAACGCCCATCCGCCGGAGCAGGCCGAGCGCGCCGAGCAGGGCGGGTTTCTCAGGCAACTGGCGATGCCGGGCGTGGCGGCCTTCTACACCTGCGTAGCGTTGATGCAACTCAGCCACGGGCCCTACTACACCTTCCTGACCTTGCACCTGGAGCAGCTGGGCTATGCCCGCGGCACCATCGGGATGCTCTGGGCGCTGGGCGTGGTGGCCGAAGTGCTGGTGTTCCTGGTCATGGGCCGGATCTTCGCGCGGGTCTCGATCCGTCGCGTATTGCTGGCCAGCTTCCTGCTGGCGGCGCTGCGCTGGGTACTGCTCGGCAGCCTTGCCGAGCTGCCTGCGGTGCTGCTGCTGGCCCAGGTCCTGCACGCCGCCACGTTCGGCAGCTTCCATGCCGCCGCCATTGCCTTCGTGCAGTCGAGCTTCGGCGCGCGCCAGCAAGGGCAGGGCCAGGCGCTGTACGCGGCGCTTGCCGGCACCGGCGGTGCGCTGGGCGCGTTGTACTCGGGCTACAGCTGGAAACTGCTGGGCCCTGACTTCACCTTTGGTATGGCCAGCGTGGCGGCGCTGCTCGCAGCCGTTATCATTGCCCTCTGCATGAAGGAAACCAGGAACCCCCGATGAGCATCCTCAGCGTTTACCCAGAGACCAGCCCCGACCTGCCCAACAAGGTCCTGACCCATCACGACGATATCGCCAGCACCTTGGCCGAACAGGGCGTGCGCTTCGAGCGGCGCCAGGCGCAGGCCTTCGAGGGCGATGCGGTCGAGGCCCACCGCGAGCAGGTCGATGGCCTGATGACCGGGCAGGGCTATGTGAGCCACTCGATGCTCAGCCATGAAGACGCGTACCAGGGGCTGGGGGAGGAGTTTTCGCTGGAAGCCGAGGAATCGTGCTGGTTCGTGGCCGGGCGCGGGCAGCTGAACCTGCACATTGGCGAATATGTTTACGCCATAGTGTGCGAAAGGCACGATCTGGTTGTCATACCTGCAGGTACGCGGCGCTGGGTGGACCTGGGCGAGCACCCGCGCTGCGTGGCGATCCGGATGTTCAAGGGCAAGGCGTTGATGGCCTACACGGGAAGCAGCATCGCACAGCAGTTTCCACGGTTGGATGATTAACCTTCGAGACTTGCGAAGCGACAGTGATACCACAGGTGCCCGGCAAGCCGGGCACTAGGCGCAGGACTCAGCGATAGGTCGGCAGGGCGAAGCGCTGTTGGCTCTGCAGCATCGAGATGGTCGGCAGTTCGCTGGCCTGCTCGGCGAGGTCGCGGCGGATGGCGCTGATGGCCCAGGACAGTTGCTCGGCGCTGTGCATCTGCGAGTACGACAGCACGCGGCGGGTCACCTTGCCGTCGGCACCACGCAGGGTCAGCAGGATGCCGCCGTCAGGACGCGGTTGGGTAGCGACTTGATAAGCAGCGAAAACCGAGGCGAATTTTTCCTGAATAAGGTCCATGACAGCTCCTGACAAGTGAGTTTGCAGACATGCCAGGATGATTGCAGTGACCGTGCCAGCTTTTGCCATCTGGAAAAAGCCTTGTAAAACAGCTAGTTACATTACTTCAGCACAAGTTGCTCCATGCATTGTGCATGGTCGTGCATTTTGCACAGTGCATTTTGCATGGTGCGCAACGCCGGTTGATAGACGCACGCTGTCAGCCCGATCGATTCGGAACCTTTGACCTTGGAGCCTGCCTGACAAAGACTTGGGCTCGCCCATCTGCCAGGAGGTTCAGAATGTCCGACCAACGTCCACCCGCCACCATGACCGACGACGAGGCCGCGGCCTTTGCCGAAGAAGTCTTCGACCGCGCCCGCCGGGGCGACGCGCAGATGCTCGAGCGCCTGCTGGACAGCGGCCTGGCGCCGAACCTGCGCAACCACAAGGGCGACACCTTGTTGATGCTGGCGAGCTACCACGGCCACCACGACGCCGTGCGCGTGCTGCTCGCCCATGGGGCCGACCCGCTGATCGCCAATGACAACAACCAGCTGCCGATTGCCGGCGCCGCCTTCAAGGGCGACCTGGAGATGATCCGGCTGCTGGTGGAGCACGGCGTGGACGTCGATGCGGCTTCCGCTGACGGGCGCACGGCCTTGATGCTGGCGGCGATGTTCAATCGCCTGGAGATCATCGATTACCTGCTGGCCAAGGGCGCCAGCGCCGCGCACCGCGACGCCCGCGGCGCCTCGGCGCTGGACGCGGCCAGGACCATGGGCGCCGCCGATGCCGTGCACAAGCTGGAGTCGCTGACCTAACCCGTCCGGGGCTTTTGCGGCTATCCTTGGCGCCTTTTCAACGCCGCAGGGCCCCGTCATGACTACCCCTTTGCTCGAACTCATCAGTCTCATCGGCGCCGGCTGCATGCGTCCGGAGGATATCCAGCGCATCGCCGACGAGGCCGCCCAGGCCTACGCCGACCCTGTCGCCTTTCTCGCGGCCAACCCAGACATCAACTACGACGACAGCTTCCCGATCCCGCTGGGCGAATGGATCGTGGTCGGCAGCCTGCCGGACACCGTGCTGTTCCAGGCCGACACCTACCCGGACCTGTTCGCGCAGATCAAGGGCTCGTTCGACAAGAGCGTCGCGTTCACCCTCAACCCCAAGCAACTGGCCAGGACCGAGCCGCTGACCGCACTCAACCGTATCCAGGTGCAGATGAGTGCCTTGAACAAGGAAGCGGGCGGGTATGTGCTGGTCAACTTCAGCCAGTTGCTCGATGACGAGCTGCAGGTGGTGATGGTGGGGCAGAACGACCTGGCGCGGGTGCTGGAGCTGTGCGTCGAGGTCGGGATTGCCGCAGCGCCCTCTCTGGAGGCGCTGCGGGTGGCGGTGCACGTCTAGACGGGTCGAGCCTCAGCCCAGGGCAGTATCGAGAAACATCATCACCGCGAAGCCGCCCATCAGGCCGATGGTGGCCGAGGTCTGGTGGCCATTGCGGTGAGTCTCGGGGATCACCTCGTGCGATACCACGAAGAGCATCGCGCCCGCCGCCAGGCCCATGCTGACCGGGTAGGCGAGGGCGAAGCCGGTGGAAATGCCCAGGCCGATCACCGCGCCCAGGGGCTCCATCAGGCCAGAGCCGATCGCCACCAGTGCCGCCTTCATGTTGGAAAGGCCGGTGGCGCGCAGGGCCAGGGCCACCGCGAGGCCTTCGGGGATGTCCTGGATGGCGATGGCGCTGGTCAGCGGCAGGCCGATGTTCATGTCGCCATTGGTGAAGCTCACGCCGATGGCCATGCCCTCGGGCAGGTTGTGCAGGGTGATCGCCAGCACGAACAGCCATACCCGGTTGATCCGTGCCGCATTCGGTCCCAGGGGACCGGTGCTTTCATGCTCGTGCGGGGTGACCCGCTCCAGGCCCAGCATCAGCAAGACGCCCAGGCCCATCCCGACCACCACCGTCAGGGCCGCGGCCGGCCCGTTGCCGGTCACCTCGCGCGCGGCCTCCAGGCCCGGCAGGATCAGCGAGAACGAACTGGCGGCCAGCATCATGCCCGCCGCGAAACCGAGCATCACGTCCTGGCTGCGCGCGCTGACATCGCGCAGTACCACCGCCAGTACCGCGCCCAGGGCGGTAGCGCCGAAACCCGACAGTCCACCGAGCACCGCCAGGTGCAGGTTCTGCGAGTGATCGCCGTTGAATGCGTTCCACATGCTGGCCAGCAGCAAGGCGACGATGATCAGCAAGCTCAGGCCCAGGCCTGCGGTCACCCACGGCGTGCTGCGGGCATGCTCGCGCCAGAGTCCCCAGAAAGTGGAGGGGGCAACACTATGAACATGGCTTGGGGGCATGCGAACCTCGTTCGATCTGATAAGTCAGTTTAAGCATCGACTGCGCAAGGCTGCCAAGGATTCCCTCTATCGGATCGATAGCGCGCTATGCTGAGCACTGGACGGTTTGCAGGGGAGGCGTTGGCATGGGTTCGACATTCAATGGCCTGGTGGGCCTGATCATCCTCGCCCTGGACATCTGGGCAATCCTCAACGTGATCAAGAGCAGCGTGGGCCTGGGGGCCAAGGTGCTGTGGATCTTGCTGGTACTGCTGCTGCCGGTCATCGGCCTGATCATCTGGGCGATCGCCGGGCCACGCGGCATGGTGCGGCCCTGACCTGGGCCCGATCGACAGGATTTTCACATCCGGTTGCCGACAATCGGCGCCGCGCAATTTCACGTAACGCCATTTGACGTGCCAAACCCCATGGGTTCAGGCACATTACCGCCCTTTCGCAAACGAATCCTAGGATCTACCCATTCATGGCCAACAGGGATGCCTTGAAGCAACGGGGCGTGCCGCGCCCGTTCTCGCCGACGATCAAATCCCACCTGGCCTACACGCTGCTGTGCGCCCTGGTGATCATGCTCATGCTCAGCCTGGTGCGCCTGGGCCTGCTGCTCTACAACAGCGACATGATCGGCGACACGCCGCCTGCCACCGTCGCCGAGGGCTTTTTCAACGGCCTGCGCTTCGACCTGCGCGTGGTGGTGTACCTGAGCATCCCGCTGCTGCTGGCGGTGCTGTCGCCGTGGGCGATGGCCAGGCGCGGTTTCTTCCGCCTGTGGCTGACCCTCGCCGCCAGCACGGTGATGTTCCTCGGCCTGGTCGAGATGGACTTCTACCGAGAGTTCCACCAGCGCCTCAACGGCCTGGTGTTCCAGTACATCAAGGAAGACCCCAAGACCGTCATGAGCATGCTCTGGTACGGCTTCCCCGTGGTGCGCTACCTGCTGGCCTGGATCTTCGGCACCTGGCTGCTGAGCCTGCTGTTCAAGGGCATCGACCGCCTGACCCGGGGCGAGAACGCGCCCGCCGTGCCGTGGTACAACCGCCTGGCGGTGTTCATGGTCATCCTGCTGGTGGCCGTGGTCGCCGCCCGTGGCACCCTGCGCCAGGGCCCGCCGATGCGCTGGGGCGATGCCTTCACCACCGATTCGAACTTCATCAACCAGCTGGGCCTGAACGGCACGCTGACCCTGATCGATGCCGCCCATAGCCGCTTCGGCGAAGACCGCTCCAAGGTCTGGAAAGCCACCCTCGATCCCGTCGTGGCCCAGCAGAGCGTGCGCGACCTGCTGCTGACCCCCAGCGATCGTCTGGTCGACGCCGACAGCGCCGCGATCCGCCGCGACTTCACCCCGCCCGCCGACCGCACCCTGCCGATCAAGAACGTGGTGGTGATCCTCATGGAGAGCTTCGCCGGTCACTCGGTAGGCGCCCTGGGCAGCCAGAACAACATCACCCCGTACTTCGACAAGCTGGCCAAGGAGGGCCTGCTGTTCGACCGCTTCTTCTCCAACGGCACCCATACCCACCAGGGCATGTTCGCCACCATGGCCTGCTTCCCCAACCTGCCG
>JAQZAY010000209.1 GCA_029239415.1 Pseudomonas sp.
CGTCGGCATCACCGAAGACCCGGCCAAGGTGCCGGTGGAGAAGATCGAGTCGCTGTTCGGGTTCAAGGTGCCCGAGCACAAGGGCATGGCGACCGTGGATGCCTGCGAAGGCATCGTCGCCGGACGGGTCAAGGCGTTCATCGGCCTGGGCGGCAACTTCCTGCGTGCCATTCCCGATACCGATCGCATGGAACCGGCCTGGGCCGGCCTGAAGCTGAACGTGCAGGTGGCGACCAAGCTCAACCGTACCCACCTGGTGCCGGGTGCCGATGCCTGGCTGCTGCCTTGCTTGGGTCGCATCGAGATCGACCGCCAGGACGGCCATGAGCAGGCCTACAGCACCGAGGACAGCACCGGTTGCATCCGCGGCTGGCGGGGCACGGCCGAGCCGGCCAGCGAGCACCTGCGCTCGGAAGTGGCCATCGTCGCCGGCCTGGCCCAGGCCATGCTCGAGGGACGCACGCAGATCCCGTGGGAGGCCTGGCGCCAGGACTATGCGCTGATCCGCCAGGCCATCGGTCAGGTCTACCCCGAGATCTTTCACGACATGGAAGCCCGGATGTGGGAACGCGGCGGCTTCCATCGACCGCTCCCGGCCACCCGCCGTGAATGGGCCACGCCCTCGGGCAAGGCACAATTCAAGGTGCCGAACGGGCTGGACGAGAACCCCGACATGCCCGTCGATGGCAGCCGCCGCGACGTGGTGCAGCTGATGACGCTGCGCAGCAACGACCAGTTCAACACCACCGTCTACGGCTACGAGGACCGCTTCCGGGGTGTCAGTGGTACTCGCAGCGTGATCTTCCTCAACCGCAACGACATCGTGCGCCTGGGCTTCGCCGCCGGAGACTGGGTGCGCGCGCGCACGGCCGTCGATGTCCAGGTGCGCCGTGAAGTCGGGCCGCTGCAGATCATCGCCTACGACATCCCCGAAGGCTGCGCTGGCGCCTACTACCCGGAGGCCAACCCGCTGATCCCGCTGTGGCACTATGCCGAGCGCAGCAAGGTGCCGGCCGCCAAGTCCGTGCCGATCACCCTGCACCCGGCAGAGCCGCAGCGAAGCGATCTGGACCATGCGGTCCCGGAGAAGGACCAGGTGATCTAGGATTGCCTGCCACCTCCAGTCCTTCAGGGTCTTGGGAGCCCACCCGGCGCAGTGGTACAGGCAATCACGATCCGTGTGGGAGCGGCCCCCGTGCCGCGATTGGGCCCGCAGGGCCCACAAATACTGAAATTATTCCTTTTGAAATCAACAAGAGATCTCGCGCCTTATGAAAGCGGTCAACGGCGCTTGAGCATTCCCAAGGTCAGCAGGATGGCCAGCAGCGCGATCGCCGTGGCGATCAGCCCCAGGTGATCCAGCCCGAAGGTAGTGATGCCGGCGCCCCCGAGGATCGCGCCCAGGCCGATCCCGGCATTGGCTGCGGAGATGTTCAGGGTCGCGGCCAACGCCTGGGCCTTGCCCCCAGCCTGCATGACGCGCACCTGGCAAATCGGGAACAGCGCCGTGTAGGCCACGCCCCAGGCGATCAACGCGACGACCAACCAGAGTCCGTGACGAGCGGCGGGTACGGCGGCCAGCATGCCGACGGCCAGCACCACCAGAAATAGCAGCATCGCCCCCAGCGGACTGCGGTCAACCAGGTAGCCACCCAGCTGGTTGCCGACCATGCCGACCGCCCCGAAGCCCATCAGCCACCACCCCACCTGCCCTGCCGGCACCCCGGCCAGTTGCTCCAGGGTGTCGGCCAGGTAGGTGTAGGCGGTGAACATGGCGGTGAAGGTGAGCACCGACAGCAACACGTGGGCGAGGAAGCGTGGCTCACGCAGGATCACCGTCTGCCGCTCACCCTCGGCAGCCGCTGGGGCACCTGGCAGCGACGGCATGACCCGGTGCATCAGCAGGGCAATGGCCAGGCACACCCCGGCCAGTAGCCAGAAACTGCCGCGCCAGCCGACGGTATCGGCCGCCACGGTTCCCAGGGGCACGCCGAACACCAGGGCAGCCGAGATGCCCAGATACACCCGCGACACGGCCTTGCCTGCGTTGCCGGGACCGGCTAGCTGGCTGGCCGTTTCGCTGGCCGTGCCCCAGAACACCGGCAGGCCGAGCGCCGGAATGAATCGGGCCAGTGCCAGCACCCAGACGTTCGGGGCCACCGCTGCCAGGGCATTGGCGGCGGCGAACACCAGCAGGATGCAGGTGAACAGCCGCTTGCGCTCGACCCGCGCCAGACGCGCCGTGAGCCAGGGCCCACAGAGCATGACGGTGAAGGCGAACAGCGTGACGGTCTGGCCGGCCAGGGCCACCGAGATGCCCAGGTCGCGGGCCAGGGCCGGCAGCAGGCCGAGGATCAGGAATTCGGTGGTGACAATGATGAAGGCCGCGACGGCCATGATCAGGATCGGCACGCCTGAACGGGTGGACGCCGGGGCAGACGATGCTGCCTCGAAGGTGGATACGGACGACATGACACTTGACTCCAAACGATTTGCCGTCAGGCTATTGGAGAATCCATGGAGGATCTCGGGTAAAAGATCCTGATTATCCGGATATGAATTCCTCAATTGGAGTATCACTGATGCAAGGGTCCGAACGGCTCAAGGGCCTGGATGTGTTCGTCGCCGTGGCCGACCTGGGCGGTTTCACCGCCGCATCCGATCGCCTGAACCTCACCAGCTCAGCCGTGGGCAAGAGCATCGCCCGGCTCGAAGAACGCCTGGGTGTGCGCCTGTTTCAACGCACCACACGGCGCCTGACCCTGACCGAGGCCGGGGCGGCGTTCTACCGGACGTGTGCGTCGGTGCTGGCGGAACTGGAAGAGGCCGAAACGGCCCTGGTCACCCATGACCATGAGCCGCAGGGACGCATACGAATCGACCTGCCGGCGTCCTATGGGCGCCTGCATGTGTTGCCGCTGATCCTGGAATTCGTGCGTCAGCATCCGCGCCTGCAACCGCATGTCTCGTTTTCCGATCACTTCGTCGACCCGGCGCACGAGGGCATCGACATCGTCGTGCGCATTGGCGGCTCGGATGCCTGGTCCGCGGCATTGGGGCACCGCTATTTCGGCGCGCAACGCCTGGTGTTCTGCGCCTCGCCCGCCTACCTGGCGGCGCACGGCCTACCGCAATCGGTCAGCGATCTGGACCATCACCACTGCGTGGGCTACGCCCATGGCGATGGCCAGGTTAGCCCATGGTTCTTCAAGGGTCGCCAGGCGGGCGACCAGGAGCGCCGGGTGGTGCAGACACGCATCGCGGTGGGCGATGGCGAGGGCGAAGTCGCCGCCGTGCTCGCCGGCCACGGCATCGGACAACTGCCTACCTGGCTGGTGCAGCGACATCTGGACACGGGTGCGCTGGTGGAGGTGCTGCCTGCCCTGGCGACCGACGGCCTGCCGATGAACCTGGTCTGGCTCAAGAGCCGCGAGAACCTGCCCAAGGTGCGGGCCCTGCTGGATTACCTGGCCGAACGGCTGGTGCCGTTCGGCAGCCTGGAACCCACGTCGCCGGCCACCCCTTCAGGCGTTGCCGGTGGTGTGAGGTGAAGGCGGTGTTTCCAGCCCTTCGAGCCGTCCCGCCGCCTGGGCGAGGATGCTGACGATCTCTTCGCGGACTCGCCGGACCCGAGCGATGGCGCTGTCGGCATGACCGACCAGCCAGAGCGTCTCGCGCATGGGCAAGGTGGTCGGCAGGCGCTGCAGCCCCTGCGCCAGAAAGCACGGCAGGATCCCGACCCCAAGGCCTGCGCTGATCGCTGCACGCTGACTGTGCAGGTGCGTGGTGCGCACATCCGGCTGGCGCCCGGTTAAGGCTTCCAGCCACCCCATGGCCGGTAGCTGCACATCCCCGCTCCAGCCGATCAGCCGCACGCGTGACAGGTCCGTGTCCGTGCCAGGCGCGGCGTACAGGCCGTACACCTGGGTGCCTACCCGCTGGCGTGTCAGCGCGCCGTGCTCCGGTTTGACCAGACGCAGGGCCAGATCGGCCTCTCCTCGCGCGATGCCGATGGACGCTACGCCGGTCAGGCACTCCAGTTGCAGCGCGGGGTACTGAGTCAGCAAGGGCTGCAAGGCGGGCATCAGTACGTGGTCGAGCAAGGTCTGGGGCGCGGCCAGGCGTACGCTGCCAGCGACGGCTTCAACCGACGCGCCATGGGCGGTGAAGCGTGCGATGGCCGCTTCCACCCCTTCCGCCTCACCCATCAGCCGCTGGGCATCGTCCGTGGGCAGGTAGCCGCTGGCGTGCCGCACGAACAGCGTGGTACCCAGGGCACTTTCCAGCGCGCCAATGCGCCGGCCCACGGTCTGGATGCCCACGTTCAGATGGCGCGCCGCGCCGCTCAGGCCGCCGTGGCGCATGACGGCAGCGAAGTACCGCAGGTCGTTCCAGTTCAGGGGGGTGTTCATCGTTGGAAAACCGTCTTCCCGCTTTCGTCATGGGTGTCGAAGTGAAGCGCGGGGGATGATAGGCCACCCGCCCAACGAGGATCCAGCATGACACAGCCATCACCCGAATACGCCAAGGCCTTGATCGGACGTTACTTCGATGCGTTCGCACGCGGCGACGTGCAGGCGACCCTCGAGTGCATCCATCCGCAGGCCATCTGGCACATCGATGGCGACCCCGAGGTGGTCACCGTGGGCCTGCTTCAAGGCCACGCCGCCATCGCGACCTGGCTGGCGCGCTTTTCCGAGGGTTTCCAGGCGCAGACGTTTTCCATTCGCTGCCTGCTGGTCGATGGACAGGACGTCGTCGCCATCGGTCGTTTCCGCCACCGCGTGCTGCCAGGCATGAGCCTGGTCGACAGTGATTTCGCCATTCGCTTCACGCTCAGCGATGGCCTGATCGGCCGCTACCAGATCTTCGAGGATTCGTTGGTGATCGCCCAGGCACGCGCCACCGGCTCGCCTGCGCGTCAGTTGCGGGTGGATGGCGTACGCCTGGGTTGGAACGACGTGGGCAACGGTAGCCCGGTGATGTTCCTGCATGGGCTGTTCCTGGACCGTCACGTCTGGAACCCGGTGGTCGAGGCGTGCAGCGCCCGCCATCGCTGCCTGGCGTTCGACATGCCAGGCCATGGCATCAGCCAGTGGCGAGCCGGCCTGACGCTCGACGGCATGGCTCGCCTGTTCGCCCTGTGGGCACAGGAAAACGATGCGACGCCTGTGACGCTCGTGGGGCACAGTCAGGGGGGCATGGTGGCGCTGCAGCTCGCGGCAGCCTTTCCCGAGCGCGTGGCGCGCCTGATCGTGATCAACACCAGTGCGCGCGCCGAGCCGGCCGAACGCCTGCCGACTTGGCGCAGGCGCCATGAGCGGTTGCTGGCGGGCGCAGGCGAAGCGGTGTTCGACGAGGTGCAGGCGTTCGCCGGTCGACCGGCGCCAGGGCGCTGGCAATCGGCCGAGACGGCACGGCAGCGTCAGGCGCTGGGCCACTGTGCGCCGAACGATGTGGCTCAGGCACTGGAAGCCGCTGTCCTGGAGCGCAGGGACATGCGGGCCTGCCTGGCGAAAATTCGTTGCCCGGTCACGGTCCTGGCAGGCGGCCAGGACACCGCCACCCCACCTGAGCTGGGTCGGGAAATCGCCACGTCGGTGAGTCGAGGAACGTTACAAGTGGTGGAACATGGCGGGCATCAGTTGCCTGTGGAGGCACCTGAGGTGGTGGTCAACGCGATCCTGGCGCCTCAGGACAGAGGACAGGCAGGTCTCTGATCGCGGTAGCGAGGGTGAGGCTATCCGCTCATGGAGCCTCTCGGCCTCACGCTGTCGCGCAGAGAACATGACGGTAGCTGGCAGGATCCGGGGCTTTATTGCTGATCGATTTAGGGCCGCTTTGCGGCCCATCGCGGCCGGACCGGCCGCGATTGGTCCCACAGGGCCAGGGCTTTCAACGTTTTTGACCAACACGAGGTGGACCACATCGCCGATCTGGCAGAGCGACTCATCCCCTCCTGTGGGGCTTGCCCGCGATGGCATCTACAGCCTCGCTGCATCGCCAATAGACAGAGCGCCGACCTACTCACCTTGCAGGGGCTGAACAGGCCCTATCGCTGGCAAGCCAGCTCCCACCCAGCCCGCATGAAACCTGCCGGCATGTATCCGCTCGGACACCACCCTGTGGGGCTTGCCCGCGATAGCGTCGGCAGCCTTGCTGCATCGCCGACAGACAGAGCGCCGGCCTATCCACCTTGCAGGGGCTGAACAGGCCCTATCGCTGGCAAGCCAGCTCCCACCCAGCCCGCATGAAACCTGCCGGCATGTATCCGCTCGGACACCATCCTGTGGGGCTGCGCTTGCCTGCATCATGCCGGTGAATCTGGGGGTGCAACCATGACCCTGTCTCGAGGCTTTTTCCAAAGACGTTGAAAGGCATGGCCCACAGGGCCCACAAAAGCCTGTGAATGATTGCTGTCCGTTCCCACAGGTCCGTGATAGCGGACCCCATGGCAGCGCGGTGCCGGCACGGCTGGCGGGCCGACGGTCAGTGCGCCGCCCCGGCGCTCTGCCGTGGCACGCCTTGCGCCTCCACCGTCACCGGCATCTCCGGCAGCCGGTTGTTCATGACCCGCACGTTGCGCACCGGGTGCGCGAAGCGGACCTCCAGGTCGCGCAGCCCCTCGAGCAGTTGCAGGTTGATCTCCTGCTGCAGGTCCATGTAGCGGTTGTAGTCCGGGCTCTGGACGATGTACACGACCTCGAACAGCAGGCGGCTCTCG
>JAQZAY010000210.1 GCA_029239415.1 Pseudomonas sp.
CTGGTACGACTCCTTCGGTTTCAATCGCTTCCGGGGCTATGAGTGGATGCCCGAGCCCTGCCGCTCCTGCGACGAAAAGGAAAAGGACTTCGGCGGCTGTCGCTGCCAGGCCTTCATGCTCACCGGCGACGCCAGCAACGCCGACCCGGTGTGCGCCAAGTCGGCCGACCACGGCATCATTCTCAAGGCGCGAGAGGAGGCAGACCATGCCCAGCTGGCCATCGAACAACTCACCTTCCGCAACGAACGCAACGCACGGCTCATCGCCCGGGGCTGAACGCTTCAGCGCTGCCCAGGCGGTGGCAGCCGGCACCGACTACGCCGACCTCAAGGTCGGCCCGGCCGGGGTGTTCTGGAACGAATTCCGCCCGGCCGACGGCGCCTGCCGGCTCTGGCACTGGCGTGACGGTCAGCCGGTGTGCCTGACGCCGGACGGGTTCAGCGTCCGCAGCCGCGTCTACGAGTACGGCGGAGGCAGTTTCGCGGTGGGCGAGACGCACCTGTATTTCGTCAACGAGGCGGATCAGCAGGTCTACGCCCAACCGGTGGGCGGCGGCACGCCCCAGGCGCTGACCGCAGTCGACGAGCGCCGCTATGGCGATCTGCAGGTGCACGGCCGGCACGTGCTGGCGGTCGAGGAAACCCACGGCGAATCCGTCGAGCACCGTCTGGTCGCCCTCGACGCACACGGGCGTCAGGTGCTGGCCGAGGGGGCTGACTTCTATGCGGCGCCCACGCTGAGCGACGACGGCCAGCGCCTGGCCTGGATCGAATGGGACCGCCCTGCCCAGCCCTGGACCGCCACGCGATTGATGACCCGGCATCGGGTACAGGACGGCGCCTGGAGCCCGCCCCAGTGCATCGCCGGGGCAGACGAGGAAACATCGCTGCAACAACCGCGCTTCGATGCCCAGGGCCGGCTGTACGCCCTGTCCGACCACCACGGCTACTGGCAACCCTGGGGTGAGTGCGACGGCCATTGGCAGGCCCTGCCCGCCGCCGTCGCCGATCACGCCGCCGCACCTTGGCAGCTGGGTGCCAGCACCTGGCTGCCCCTGGGCCCCGACGCCTACGTGGCCAGCTGGTTCGAGGACGGCTTCGGCGTGCTGGGCCACTGCCGTGTCGACCAGGCCTGCCAGCGCCTGGCGACCGACTACAGCCGCTTTCGCAGCCTGGCGCTGAGCGACACGCACCTGTACGCCATCGCCGCCTCACCGACGCGCCCTGCCGGTATCATCGCCATCGACCGCCCGACCGGCGCCGTCGAGGTGCTGAGCGGTGGCGTCGCGCCCTTGCCCGAGGCAGAGATCGCTCGGCCGCAATCGCTGCGCTACGCCAGCGGCGACGCCCAGGCCCATGGGTTCTTCTACCCTGCCCAGGGCGCACAGGGCCCATCGCCCCTGGTGATTTTCATCCACGGTGGACCGACCTCGGCGTGCTACCCGGTCTTCGACCCCCGTATCCAGTACTGGAGCCAACGCGGCTTCGCGGTCGCCGACCTCAACTACCGAGGGAGCACCGGCTACGGGCGAGCCTATCGCCAGGCGCTGCACCTGCGCTGGGGCGAGGCCGATGTCGAAGACGCCTGCGCGGTGGTGACGCACCTGGCCGACCAGGGGTTGATCGACCCGACCCAGGCATTCATCCGCGGCGGCAGTGCCGGGGGCTACACCACGCTCTGTGCCTTGGCCTTCCATGACGTGTTCCGGGCCGGGGCCAGCCTGTACGGCGTCAGTGATCCGGTAGCGCTCGCCCGCGCTACCCACAAGTTCGAAGCGGATTACCTGGACTGGTTGATCGGCGACCCAGACCGCGACGCCGAACGTTATGCACAGCGCACACCCTTGCTGCACGCCGCACGTATCACGGTGCCGGTGATTTTCTTCCAGGGCGAGCAGGACGCGGTGGTGGTGCCTGAACAGACGCGGAGCATGCTGGCAGCGTTGCAGGCCAATGGCGTGCAGGCCGAAGGGCACTTCTATGCCGGGGAACGCCACGGTTTTCGCCAGGCGGTCAACCTGGCCCATGCACTGGAGCAGGAATGGGCGTTCTACTGCCAGGTCCTGGACCGTTGAGGCCACGCCCAAGTCGCGACTGCGGCTCGGGCTGTGCGGTCAGCGCTTGGCGATGATGTACACCGCATGGATGATGCCGGGAATGTAACCCAGCATCGTCAGCAGGATGTTCAGCCAGAACGCACCGCCGAAACCGACCTGCAGGAAGACGCCCACGGGTGGAAGAATGATGGCGATCAGAATGCGGATCAGGTCCATGTCGTAGCTCCTCGATTGGTTACCTCAACAGACTGTCGCTTTCAAACAGAGGTTCAAGCCGACCTCTTGCGCGCAAAAAAACGCCCCGGGCCAAAGGTGCGGGCCAGGGGCGGTGCGCAGGAACGCAGACGGTTCGGCAAAGGCTCGTCAGGCAGACGCGCGACGGGCCTCGAAGGCAGGGGTACGGATCAGGGTGAACGCGCGCGCCAGGCGCTTGAGCATTTCGTCGATGTTGCCCTTGCTGACGGTCAGCGACGGCGTGAAGCGCAGCACATCGGCCTGGGGGGCCATGAGCAGCAGACCTTCCTGCAGAGCCGCGTCGACCAGGGTCTGGGCGAAGGCTTCGCGCAGGTGCAGCCCCCAGAGCAGTCCCTGGCCGCGCACCTCGCCTTGACCGAAGCGCGCCGCCAGTCGGCTCAACCCATCGCGCAGGTGGCGCCCGGCGTCCTCGACGTGGTCGAGAAAGCCGGGGGCCAGCACCGTCTCCAGGACCGCCAGGCCGGCCGCGCTCATCAACGTGTTGCCATGGTGGCTGCCGCCCAGCTCGCCCGGCACTGCGCAGCAGGCCGTGCCGCGCGCCAGCAGTGCGGCCAGCGGCACGCCACCGCCCAGCCCCTTGCCCATGGCCACCAGGTCGGCACGTACGCCGTGACGCTGCTCGGCCAGCAAGGTGCCGCAGCGACCCAGGCCGGTCTGCACTTCGTCGAGAATCAGCAGGATGCCCAGTTCGCGGCACAGGGTTTCGGCGCCCTTGAGGTACTCGCGTGACGCCGGGATCACGCCGGCGTCGCCCTGGACCGGTTCGAGCAGGATGGCCACGGTGTCCGAATTCACGGCGGCATGCAGAGCGGCCAAGTCGTTGAACGGGACCTGGCTGAACCCTGGCACGTCAGCTTGGGCACGGCAGGCCGACAGCGCCCCCAGGCCTCGCCCATGACACCCTAGGCGAGCGACGATGACGTGGTCGGCTCCATGGCGATGGCGCTGTCCCCAAGCGCGGGCCAGGCGGATGGCCGCTTCGCAGGCTTCGCTACCGCTGTTGAGCAGGTAGGCCTGATCGCTTCCAGTGCTCTGACACAACCGCTGGGCCAGCGTGAGCAGGCCTTGCCCTTGGAACCCGGCACCGGCATTGATCAACGAGCGCGCCTGGTCGGCCAGGGCCTTGGTCAGCACGTCCGGGCTGTGCCCCAGGCTGTTCACCGCACCGCCCTGGTGAAAGTCCAGGTAGGCATGCCCGCGATCGTCCCATAGCCACGACCCCTGCCCGCGCACGAACACCGGGTCAGCCTGGCGAGCGGCAGGCATCAGGAAGCGTCGCGACGCCTGGGACGTCAGGGATTCGAAGCGCGGCGCAGGCGGCACCTCGGTGGCAGATGCCATACGGCGCAAGTTGAACAGGTTCATCGAGGCTCCAGCCGATCACGGTCAAGGCTGCCAGGGCTCGGTCATGCGCCGAACGGTGTACCGTTGAACGGGTATTTTGCCTGGCCTATCCAAACGTCATTCGCATCCACGGCGCATTGGCCCCTAAAAGACCTGCCAAGCGCCATGACGCGGCGTAGACTAGGCGCCTTCCCGGCCATGGGCCATTTGGTTTTTCGAGCTTTTCCGATAAGTAGCGCTTATGGATTTCCGTCAACTGCGATATTTCGTCGCGGTCTATGAAGAAGGCCACGTCGGCCGCGCCGCCGAGCTCCTGTCGCTGTCCCAGCCGGCCCTGTCGCAACAGATCCGCCAGCTCGAGCAGGCGCTCGAGGTCAGCCTGTTCGAGCGCAGCAACAGACGCCTGTTGCCGACCCTGGCTGCCCACACGCTGTACAACCACGCGCTGCCCCTGCTAGACGGGCTGCGACAGGCCCGCGAGGCCATGCGCGGCTTCAAGGGCCAGGCGCTGCGCACGTTGGCCATCGGTGTGCTGCAGACCGTACGACCCAGCCTGGTGCCGCGCCTGCTGGAGCGCGTCCGCAAGGCCCAGCCGCACCTGATCGTGCAGCTCTACGAATTGTCCGGCCTGGACATCGAGCGGCGTCTGCTCAACGGCAGCCTGGACATCGGCATCAGCTACCTGGCGCCACGCCAGCCGGGGCTGCATGGGTTGCCGTTGTACGAGGACGAACTGCAACTGGTGATTCCGAACGATCACCCGTTGAAGGACTTCAAGAAGGTCTCGCTCAGCCAGGCGGCGGAGTTGCCGATGCTGATGCTGGGGGAGGAGTTTCAGATCCGCCAGATCTGGCAGACCGAGTTGGCCAATCTGGGCAGGCGCCCGCAGGTCCAGGCGGAAATGAACAACATGGGCGGCATCCTGGACAGTCTGGCGTATACCTCGCTGGTGACCATCCTGCCGGGGCGTGCCAAGGAAGCGGCCGAAGACGATCAGGCCCTGCTGTGGAAGCCCTTGAGCGAACCGCGGGTACCGCTTCAGGTCGGCCTGGTGTTTCGCGATGCGCAACGCCAACAGGCGGCGGTCGAGCTGTTGCGAACGCTGCTCGAAGAAGAAACTGCGGGGGGTGCCGTGGCCGGTGTGCGCCTCGACGCCTCAGGCTGACGGGCACACAAAAAAGGAAACCCCGCCGAGGCGGGGTATTCCAGACTGTTTCTCTGACATCCGTTTCGTCGACTTCCGTATCGTCCCGCCACCCTGGCAGGTCATCCTTAGCAGATCCGTGTGCTGTCCTCTGCGCTCCCAGCGCGTCGTCCATGTGAGAAAGATTAACAGTGGATCCAATCCCCGGGAAGTGGAGAAAAGTCACCAGGCCGTGTAAGAAAATGCTTACAAATCTGTCTCGTTTCCAGATACGCGCTGTTTCAGAACTGTTCGGGTCGTAAAAAGTTCAGGCTCGCACTGCCTGCCTTGACGCTGGCGATCAACGAATGCACCCGCGGCAACAGGCGTGCGAAGTAGAAGCGGGCCGTGCCCAGCTTGCTCGCGTAGAAGTCATCCTCCTCGGCACCGTCCATCGCCGCCTGGGCCATGCGCGCCCACAGGTAGGCGTAAGCAACGTAACCAAAGGTGTGCAGGTACTCGACCGACGCGGCGCCGATTTCCTCGGCGTCGTGCTGCGCGCGCTCGAGCACCCACCCGGTCAGGTCGTCCAACTGGCCCAGCGCCGCCCTCAAGGGTTCGGTGAACTCGCCCAGCCCAGCGCCGGCCTGGTCGGCGAACGCACGCACCTCGTCGCTGAACAACCGATAGAACGCCCCACCGCTGCCCGCCACCTTGCGGCCCATCAGGTCCAGGGCCTGGATGCCATTGGTGCCTTCGTAGATCTGCGTGATGCGCACGTCGCGCACCAGTTGCTCCTGGCCCCACTCACGGATGTAGCCATGGCCGCCGAACACCTGCTGGCCGTGTACGGTGCACTCCAGCCCCAGGTCGGTCAGGAAGGCCTTGGCCACCGGGGTCAGCAGGGCCACCAGGTCGGCGCTGCGCTGGCGCGTGACCGGGTCGTCGCTGAACTTGGCGTTGTCCAGGTGCAGCGCCACGTAGGTGGAGAACGCCCGCCCACCCTCGTTCAGCGCCTTCATGGTCAACAGCATGCGCCGCACGTCGGGGTGCACGATGATCGGGTCGGCGGCCTTGTCCGGTGCCTGTGCACCGCCCACGGCACGCCCCTGGACACGCTCGCGGGCGTAGTCGATGGCGTTCTGGTAGGAGCGCTCGGCCGACGCCAGGCCCTGGATACCGACGCCCAGTCGCTCGTAGTTCATCATGGTGAACATGGCCGCCAGGCCCTTGTTCGGCTCGCCGACCAGGTAGCCGACTGCGTCGTCGAAGTTCATCACGCAGGTGGCCGAGGCCTGGATGCCCATCTTGTGCTCGATCGAGCCACAGTGGACCGTATTGCGCTCGCCTACCGCACCTTGCGCGTCGACATGGAACTTGGGCACCAGGAACAGCGAGATGCCCTTGGCCCCGGCCGGTGCATCGGGCAGCTTGGCCAGCACCAGGTGGATGATGTTCTCGGTCAGGTCGTGCTCGCCGCCGGTGATGAAGATCTTGGTGCCGGTCACCCGATAGCTGCCGTCGGCCTGGGGCTGGGCGCGGGTGCGGATGAGGCCCAGGTCGGTCCCGGCATGGGGCTCGGTCAGGCACATCGAACCGGCCCAGGTGCCGGCGTACAGGTTCGGCAGGTAACGCTGCCTGAGCGCTTCGCTGGCATGGGCGTGGATCGACAGGCAGGCACCGGCCGTCAGCATCGGGTACAGGCCGAACGACAGGCTGGCGGCATTGACCATCTCTTCGACCTGCGCCGAAATCGCCTTGGGCATGCCCATGCCGCCGTACGCAGGATCACCACCGACACCGACCCAGCCGCCCTCGGCGTAGGTCCGGTAGGCGTCGATGAAGCCCGTTGGCGTGCTGACGGCACCGGCCTGCCACTGGCAGCCTTCCTCGTCGCCGGAACGGCTCAACGGCGCGATGCGTTCGGCCGTCACCTTGCC
>JAQZAY010000211.1 GCA_029239415.1 Pseudomonas sp.
CCTCCCGACAATCCCCGGCTCTGCGTCTCCTGACGACCAATTACTTATTTGAAACCGGGTTTTTCTGCAAAAATGGCGACCCTTTCAAGTGATCGAATTTTGCCGGTGGTAACCCATGACTGATCAACCAAGCACCGTCTATGCCAAATTGCTCGGCGAGACCGCAATCATCGAATGGAAAGCTTTGGAGCGTTTCTGGGCCAAGGGTGACCTGATCTGGGTCGAGCCGAGTCTGGACCTTATCGAGGTCGCCCAGGCAATGGCCGAAAATCAGAGTGAAACCTTTGCCCGCTGGCGGGACGCTGGAACCGTCGGCCCGGTCTCTGCAGAGCAGGCGCTAGACCTGCAGGAGCGGGATCCGGAGATCTGGGCGGTGGTTGTTTCGCCCTTCATCGTGATCCAGGAAAAAAGGGCCTCGTCAGGCTGCACCTGAATGGTGCGTGAAAATTCAGATAGGTCCGATAATGGTGCCGGGCTAGTGTCCAGCCAGGTGACCGTTGGTAACAGTCGCGCGGGTCAGGATCTGGTCGGGTAACAGTCTGGATGATCATCAGGGGGCCTTGCGCCCCCTGATGCGTCGTCACATCAACCGGCGACCAGCACCCGGATCGCTTCGAGGCGCAGCGCGGCTTTCTCGAGCATCGCCAGACCGTCCTCCCGCTGCTTGCGCAGCGTCTCGATCTCGCTGTCGCGAACGCTTGGGTTGACCGCTTGCAGCGCGATCAGACGCGCCAGTTCTTCATCGATTTCCGCAGCCAGGCGGCGTTGCGCCTCGGCGACGCGTTCGGCGTGACGCGGCAGGATCTTGGCCTCGCCGGCGTTGATCCGGCCTGAAAGCACATCCCGCTGGGCCTGGATGAACTTGTTCGCGCTGGCACGCGGCACGCTTTCGAGCTGCTCGTTGAGTGTTTCGAACGCCACGCGCGACGCCAGGTCGTTGCCATTGGTGTCGAGCAGGCAGCGCAGTGCCGCTGGCGGCAGGTAGCGCCCCAGTTGCAGGTTGCGCGGAGCCACCACCTCGCTTACGTACAGCAGTTCGAGCAGCACGGTCCCAGGCTTGAGCGCCTTGTTCTTGATCAGCGCCACGGCGGTGTTGCCCATCGAACCGGACAGCACCAGGTCCATGCCACCCTGCACCATCGGGTGCTCCCAGGTGATGAACTGCATGTCTTCGCGCGACAGGGCCTGAACCCGGTCGTAGGTGATGGTCACGCCTTCGTCGTCACCCAGCGGGAAGCTGGCGTCGAGCATCTTCTCGCTCGGCTTGAGGATCAGGGCGTTCTCCGAATGGTCCTCGCTGTCGATGCCAAAGGCATCGAACAGGGTCTCCATGTAGATCGGCAGGGCGAACTGGTCGTCCTGCTCCAGGATTGCCTCGACCAGGGCCTCGCCTTCGCCAGCACCACCTGAATTGAGCTCGAGCAGTCGGTCACGGCCTTTGTGCAGTTCGGCTTCGAGGCGTACGCGCTCGGTGCGCGCCTGTTCTACCAGCGCGCTCCAGTCGTCGTCTGCGCCACGTTCGAGCAGCGGCAGCAGGCGCGGGCCGAACTGATGCTGCAGGGCATTGCCGGTCGGGCAGGTGGCGAGGAAGGCATTGAGCCCCTCGTGGTACCACTGGAACAGGCGCTCCTGCGGGCTGTCCTGCAAATACGGGATGTGCAGTTCGATGGTGTGCTTCTGGCCGATCCGGTCAAGCCGGCCGATGCGCTGCTCGAGCAGGTCGGGGTGGGCGGGCAGGTCGAACATCACCAGGTGGTGGGCGAACTGGAAGTTGCGGCCTTCACTGCCGATCTCCGAGCAGATCAGCACCTGGGCGCCGAACTCTTCGTCGGCGAAGTAGGCGGCGGCGCGGTCACGCTCGAGGATGTTCATGCCCTCGTGGAACACCGTGGCCGGGATGCCGGAGCGCACGCGCAAGGCATCCTCCAGGTCCATGGCGGTTTCGGCATGCGCGCAGATGACCAGCACCTTGGTGCGCTTGAGCATCTTGAGGGTGTCGATCAGCCAGTCGACGCGTGGGTCGAAGCGCCACCAGCGCTCTTCTTCGCTGCTCTCGCCCTGCGCCTGGAAGGCGACTTCCGGGTACAGTTCGGCATGCTCGTCGGCTGGTAGAAGCAGGTACTGTTCGGGGTTGGCCAGCGGGTAAGGGTGCAGCTTGCGCTCGGGGAAGCCTTGCACCGCGGCACGGGTGTTGCGGAACAACACTCGACCGGTACCATGGCGGTCGAGCAGCTCCCGGATCAGGCGTGCGCTGGCCTGGGTGTCGCCATCGGTAACCGCGGCGAGCAGCGCCTGGCCCTCGGCACCCAGGAAGCCTTCGATGGTGGCGTGCGCCTCGGGCGACAGGCGCCCCTGGTCGAGAAGCTCCTGGACGGCTTCGGCCACCGGGCGGTAATGCTCGCTTTCGGCGCGGAACGCGGCCAGGTCGTGGAAGCGGTTGGGGTCGAGCAGGCGCAGGCGGGCAAAGTGGCTGTCCTGGCCCAGTTGCTCGGGGGTAGCCGTCAGCAGCAGGACACCCGCGATGACCTGGGAAAGTTGCTCGATCAGCGAATATTCAGGGCTGGCCTTGTCTTCGTGCCAGACCAGGTGATGAGCCTCGTCGACCACCATCAGGTCCCAGCCCGCGGCGAACAGGGCATCCTGCGCCTTCTCGTCGTGAGTCAGCCATTCAAGCGCAACCAGCGCCAGCTGGGCATCCTCGAACGGGTTGCTGGCGTCGCTCTCGATGAAGCGCTCGGCGTCGAACAGGGCAACCTCCAGGTTGAAGCGCCGACGCATTTCCACCAGCCACTGATGCTGCAGGTTTTCCGGCACCAGGATCAGCACGCGGCTGGCGCGGCCCGTCAGCAGCTGGCGGTGGATCACCAGGCCCGCCTCGATGGTCTTGCCCAGGCCCACTTCGTCCGCCAGCAATACCCGCGGGGCGCTACGATCGGCCACCTCGCGGGCGATGTGCAGCTGGTGCGCGATGGGTTGGGCGCGGATGCCGCCCAGGCCCCAGAGCTGGGACTGCATCTGCTTGCTGGTGTGTTCCAGGGTGTTGTAGCGCAGCGAGAACCAGGGCAGCGGGTCGATCTGACCGGCGAACAGGCGGTCGCTGGCCAGGCGGAACTGGATGAAGTTGGACAGCTGGGTTTCCGGCAGGGTGCGTGGCTGGTTCTGAGCGTCGAGCCCATGATAGACCAGCAAGCCCTCGGCGGCCTCGACCTCGCGCACGGTCAACTTCCAGCCCTCGAAGTGAGTGATCTGGTCGCCAGGAGAGAAACGCACCCGGGTCAGGGGCGCGTTGCGCAGGGAATACTGGCGGGTGTCGCCAGTGGCCGGGTAAAGCACGGTCAACAAGCGGCCGTCCTGTGCCAGAACGGTCCCGAGTCCGAGCTCGGCTTCGCTGTCGCTGATCCAGCGTTGCCCCGGTTGATACTGCTGCGCCATACTGCCTGACTCCCGCGATGAAAAGCCGACTATGTTAACGGATAGGTCCGTGCAGACCAAAGAGTCTAGCAACTTCATCGAATAAACCTGCCTTTGCCTACGAGGGCTTCACTTGCACAAGCGCGCCGAGCACCGCTGGTTGAATGCTGTCATGGCCTTGGGCGGCGTCTTGCTGCTGTGCGCCTGTGAACAGAAGAACTTCGAGACACTCGCCCCGGTCCCGGCCGAAGAGCTTGAGGCATTGGGTGTGCAGACACCTCTCAAGAGCGTGCACTTCCGGGACCGCGAGGGAGAGGGGCTGCTGGTGCTCAGCCGTACCGACGGCCAGGCTACCGATGCCGAAACCGCGCAAGAGGTCGACAAGGTGGTGCTCAAGGCAACTCTCTTTGGTCGCACCGGCGAGCAAGGGACGTTCCAGGCCCGCTGGCAGAGCGAGCAGGAAACCAGCTGTCCAGGCCTGGACCTGGACGTCGACTTCTATACCGACGTCAGCGATATCAGTGATCTGAACAACGACGGCGTGGCCGAGGCGACCATTGCCAGTCATGCGTTCTGCGGGGGCGGCATAGAGCCCCACGCTATCGTCATCGAGCTGCGCGAGGGCCAGGCCACCTACAGCATCACGGGTGAATCGCTGATCAGCCCATCCGGCGAGGAGCCCATCGGCGGCGAGCGCAATGACAACGCCACGCTCAAGGACGCGCCCAAGGCGCTGCGCGATCATCTGGACAAGGTCTGGGAAGCGGTCTACAGGCGCCCCTGGAGCGAGACCGGGGCCGCGGCGGACAATGCCGAGGCGCCCTGAGCTACACTGACATGGCGCCTGCAGCGCCCCTGACGTTCATGGATGCAGACGGCAGGCCGTTACAATGGCCACAGGAGATCACTCGATGCTGCCACCCCTCATCCCCCTCAGCGCCGCACCAGTCACCACGCAGTTCGACCCGGTCAAGGCGCCGCCTGCCATTGCGCCTGTGGTGCCCGCACAGTCGAACTCCAGCCAGAGCTCCATCGACCTCAAGCAGGAGCGCGATCCGCAGGAGCAGGCGCTGTTGCTGCGAGAAGAGCAGCGCCGCCAGCAGCGACGTCGCCGGCAGGCGCATGACGAGCGTTTCGAGGCGCTGCCAGTTGAAGAGCTCAATGCCGACAATACCGTGCCGGTCGTTCCCCTGATGAGCGACGAGCCGCGCCAGGGGCTGCTGGTCGATATCAAGATCTGATCTGCCCGGGACTGGCCAGCAGCGCCGCGGGGCCTCATCATGGACGCTTCTGCTGTCAGCCCTCGAGCCCGCCATGAGCCAAGACAACCTTATCGATTTCGGCACCGAACGCACCAAGCGTATCCACGACCTCAAGGAAAAGCGCCTCAATGAGGTGCGGCAGGCGTTCGAGCAGGCGATGCCATTGCCCAAGGCGAAGAAGAAAAGCAAGGGCAAGTCCAAGAAGCGCTGAAGCCTGATGCAGGTCAGGCCTGCTCAGGTACCGAATGCCGCGCCCGTGACTTCATTGACCTCGATCAATGCTCTCCATCCCCGGTTCGCTACAGTGCACCCATCGAACAACGGCGCAAGGACTCGAACAGGCACAAGCTGCGATGTTCCTTCCCGATATGGGCACGCAAGGCATTTGGGGCGACTACGGTCGCCCATTTTTTTGCCTCGAATTCAGATTCGGTCACGCCGTTTGGAGCAGCTCACAGCTCATCGGATGTGCAAGGCGCTGCCTGGCGCGGTCGCGTCGCCAGGCGCGGCATTCACGCGGTTGCGCCCATCACGCTTGGCGGTGTACAGGGCCTTGTCGGCGGCGTCGAGCCAGTCTTCACCGTGGTTGAGCAGGCCGGTCAGGCTGTCCGTTCGGCTCAGGGCGCTGAGTCGCCGTTTATGGTCGGAAAGCGTGATTGCCAGGCGATAGCACACCCAGCCGACGGCCATGGGATAGAAGGTCAGCATGGGCAGGCAGGCGTAGACTTGCAGCTGCGTGGCCTGCAGCTGCAAGCCAGGCCCCAGGAGGGCCGCAGCCGCCAGCATGCCCGTTGCCTGGGCCAGCAAACCTTTCAGGAACAACTGCTTGCCACCGGCGGCCACGTTATTCATGGCCGTCATGGACAGAAGGGTAACGCTGGGCAATGGATTGAAGTGCATGGCGGCCGTCCAGAATCCTGCCATCAATCCGTCGAGCAACAGGCTCCGCTGTTCAACCTGGTAAGGACGCGCAGAGCGCGTGGCCAGCCGGTAGGCCACGTGCGGCCAGGCAAGCGCATTGACCAGCAGCAGTGCCCAGGCCCACAGCGGCAGGTCGAGCGGCACGATGCTCGGCATGATGCACAGAAGACTGATGCCGGTGCCGATGATCCGCGGCAGATAGATGCGCTTGGCAAATGAACGTCCTTTTCCGCTCTGGTTGTCCGTCATGGTCGAGACTCTGTTCCAGGGCCGCCGTTTATCGCATGACTCTTCTGGATAATCTTGAACAATCGTTTGCTAGCGAGAAATGGCCGTGGGAGCCAATCCACGGTGTTGTCGATCATCACCGGCCAAGGGTCCGAGGCCCGGCTCCAGAGGTTGGGCCGGGCTCGAGCTGGGAGAGCTAGCCGTCGTCATTCTTCCTGCGTGGCTTGCGCCGGTCTGCCGGAGTGTCATCCTCCAGCAGTTTGGAGGGCGGCTTGCCGCTGTCGCTGCGCACCTGGGCGTGGCTGATCAGGGCGAAGATGAAGCTGCCACCTATGATGTTGCCCGCAAGCGTCGGCAGGGCGAACTCCAGCCAGAAACGGGTCCAGGTCTCGTCGCCTGCCCACACCAGGTACGACACTTCAACCGAGCCCACGACGATATGCGTGAAGTCACCCAAGGCCATCAGGTAGGTGATGAGCATGATGATCCAGATCTTGGCATGCTCCATCGAAGGAATCATCCAGACCATGGTGGCGATCATCCAGCCAGACACAATGCCTTTGGCGAACATCTGGCTGATGTCGTTCTTCATTACCTTGCGGCCCACTTCGAGAAAGGCCACGTCGGTCTTGCTGTCGAAGATCGGCAGTTCCAGCATGACCCAGGCGACGAGCAATGTCCCGGCGAGGTTGCCGACCAGTACCACGCCCCACAGGCGCAGCAACCTGCCCAGGTTGAGCAGGGTAGGGGTGGTCATCAAGGGAAGTACTGCGGTGAGGGTGTTCTCGGTGAACAGTTGCTGGCGGGCGAGAATCACCGCCAGGAAGCCCGCGCTGTAGCCGAGGCTGGCGATCACCTGGCTACTCTCGTTGTCG
>JAQZAY010000212.1 GCA_029239415.1 Pseudomonas sp.
GCAAACACATCCTGCTCGATCTGGTCGCTGAACTGGCGCAGCTCATCGAGGCTCATCTCGGCCAGGTCCTTGCCGGTGTCCACGCCATGCTTCACGGCATGGCCAACGATCTCGTGGCAGTCACGGAACGGCAGGCCACGGCGAACCAGGTAGTCGGCAAGGTCGGTCGCGGTGGAGAACCCACGCAGCGCGGCCTCGCGCATGATGGCGTGGCGCGGCCGGATCGCCGGGATCATGTCGGCGAAGGCACGCAGTGAGTCGCGCAGGGTATCGGCGGCGTCGAACAGCGGCTCCTTGTCTTCCTGGTTGTCCTTGTTGTAGGCCAGCGGCTGGCCCTTCATCAGGGTCAGCAGGCCGGTCAGGGCGCCAAATACACGACCGCTCTTGCCACGCACCAGCTCCGGGACGTCCGGGTTCTTCTTCTGCGGCATGATCGAGCTGCCGGTGCAGAAACGGTCAGGCAGGTCGACGAACTGGAACTGTGCGCTGGTCCACAGCACCAGCTCTTCGGAGAAGCGCGACAGGTGCATCATCGCAATGCTGGCCGCGGCGCAGAATTCGATGGCGAAGTCGCGGTCCGAAACGCCGTCCAGCGAGTTGCCGGCCACGGCCTCGAAGCCCAGCAGCTCGCAGGTGAGCTGGCGGTCGATCGGGTAGGTGGTGCCTGCCAGCGCGGCGCTGCCCAGGGGCATGCGGTTGGTGCGCTTGCGGCAGTCGACCAGGCGCTCGTGGTCGCGGCTGAGCATCTCGAACCAGGCCAGCAGGTGGTGGCCAAAGGTCACGGGCTGCGCGGTCTGCAGGTGGGTGAAGCCGGGCATGATGGTCTCGGCTTCGCGCTCGGCCTGCTCCAGCAGGCCCTGCTGCAGGCGGGTGATTTCGGCCAGGATCAGGTCGATCTCGTCGCGCAGCCACAGGCGGATGTCGGTGGCCACCTGGTCATTGCGGCTGCGCCCTGTGTGCAGCTTCTTGCCAGTGACGCCGATGCGGTCGGTCAGGCGCGCTTCGATGTTCATGTGCACGTCTTCGAGATCGACGCGCCAGTCGAATTGGCCCGCCTCGATTTCGGCCTGGATGGTTGTCAGACCGTCGATGATGGCGTCACGCTCGGCATCGGTGAGAACGCCGACCTTGGCCAGCATGGTGGCGTGGGCGATCGAACCCATGATGTCGTGGCGGTACAGGCGCTGGTCGAAGGTGACCGAAGCGGTGAAGCGGGCGACGAAGGCGTCGACGGGCTCACTGAAGCGGCCGCCCCAGGACTGGTTGGTCTTGTCGGTGCTCATGGGTTCACTCGTTGCAGGCGTGAGAAAAAGTGGCGCCGATGATAGCAGGGTTGCGAGGCTCGCCGCAGGACACCGGTCGAGAGAATGCAGGCCCGTGGCGCGGGCGTGAAACGGGCAGGGCCTCTACGAAAGGATATTTACCGATTGAACGGCAGCGCTCTGGCAACCGTCTACAGTTGGACAGAGGCTCAGCGGATTTGCCGCCGCGCCAGTGAATCTTTATCCATCGTACGAGTCTCAGCGTGGATCGCCGTGGGCGTGACCCCTCACCTGTCTACGCTATCCTTGTGCGAGACTCACTCAGGAATCCAGCGCAATATGAATGTCCTGATCGTTGATGACGAACCTCAAGTCCGTGAGCGCCTGAGCCGTGTGCTCGGCGAACTGGAGGGCTATACCGTGCTGGAACCCAGCGCCACCAACGGCGAGGAAGCCCTGGCGCTGATCGACAGCCTCAAGCCCGACGTGGTCCTGCTGGACATCGGCATGCCCGGCCTCGATGGTCTTCAGGTAGCCGCCCGGCTCTGCGAGCGCGAAGCCCCGCCAGCAGTGGTGTTCTGCACCGGTGACGAGTTCACCGACGAGTCCTTCAAGGACAGCACCATGAGCCATGTAGCCAAGCAGGCCCAGCCCCAGCACCTGCGCGATGCCCTGCGCAAGGCCGAACGCCCGAATCGCATGCAGCTGGCGGCCCTGACCCGTCCGGCCATGGAAAGCGGCGCGGGGCCGCGCAGTCATATCAGCGCGCGCACGCGCAAGGGCATCGAGCTGATCCCCTTGCCCCAGGTCATCTATTTCATCGCCGACCACAAGTACGTCACCCTTCGCCATGAAACGGGCGAGGTGCTGCTGGACGAGCCGCTCAAGGCACTGGAAGACGAATTCGGCGACCGCTTCGTGCGTATCCACCGCAATGCGCTGGTTGCCCGCGAGCGCATCGAACGCCTGCAACGGACCCCGCTGGGGCATTTTCAGCTGTTCCTCAGGGGCCTGGAGGGCGATGCCCTCACCGTCAGCCGACGCCACGTCGCCGGCGTGCGCAAGATGATGCAAAGCCTCTGACCGAACCGCCACGCCGGGCCATGGATGGCCATCCCCTGACTTCGATCTGCTGAGCAAGCCCCTGGAGCTGTTATCATCGCGGGCATTTCTCTCGTTCGGGGATCTTCATGTCCACTCGCGAAATCCGTATCGCCACCCGCAAAAGTGCCTTGGCCCTGTGGCAGGCCGAGTATGTCAAGGCCCGCCTGGAACAGGCCCATCCCGGGCTGAAGGTCAGCCTGGTGCCCATGGTCAGCCGTGGCGACAAGCTGCTGGACTCCCCGCTGTCGAAGATCGGTGGCAAGGGCTTGTTCGTCAAGGAACTGGAAACCGCGCTGCTTGACCAGCAGGCCGATATCGCCGTGCATTCGATGAAGGATGTGCCGATGGACTTTCCCGAGGGCCTGGGGCTGTTCTGCATCTGCGAGCGCGAAGACCCACGCGATGCGTTCGTTTCCAACCACTTCGCCAATCTGGCCGCCTTGCCCGCGGGCAGTGTCGTCGGCACCTCCAGCCTGCGCCGCCAGACCCAGCTGCTGGCGCGTCGGCCTGACCTGCAGATCCGCTTTCTGCGTGGCAACGTCAACACCCGCCTGGCCAAGCTTGATGCCGGCGAGTACGACGCGATCATCCTGGCGTCCGCAGGGCTGATCCGCCTTGGCTTCGAGGACCGGATCACCGACAGCCTCAGCGTCGACGACAGCCTGCCTGCGGGCGGGCAGGGCGCCGTGGGTATCGAGTGCCGCACGGCCGATACCGAGATCCATGCCTTGCTCGCGCCCTTGCACCACGCTGACTCCGCCGACCGCGTAGAGGCCGAGCGGGCGCTCAACAAGCGCCTGAACGGTGGCTGCCAGGTGCCGATCGCCTGCTACGCGGTGCTCGAGGATGACCAGCTCTGGCTGCGCGGCCTGGTCGGCCAGCCCAGCGGCGGCAGCGTGCTGGTGGCCCAGGCCCGCGCACCGCGCAGCGAAGCACAGGCCCTGGGCGTGCAGGTTGCCGAAGACCTGCTGGCACAGGGCGCCGAGGCGATCCTCAAGGACGTCTACGGCGAGGCCGGCCACTCGTGAGCGGCTGGCGCCTGCTGCTGACCCGGCCGGCCGAAGACTGCGCAGCGCTGGCACGGGAACTGGCAAGCGCCGGTATCCACAGCAGCAGCTTGCCGTTGCTGGAGATCGAACCCCGGCCCCTGGCCGAGCATGAGCTCGACAGGATTCGCCAGCTCGAGGGTTACCAGGCCGCTGTGGTGGTCAGCAAGCCGGCGGCGCGAGCACTGCTTGGCCTGCTGGCGCGCCTGCGCCCGCAGGCGCCTCGGTTGGCCTGGTTCACCGTGGGCGCGGCATCTGCCCGGGTGCTGGGCGAGCAGGGCCTTGAGGTGAGCTATCCCCAGGACGGTGATGACAGCGAAGCCTTGCTGGCGCTGCCCGCGCTTGGCCAGGCGATTGCCAGCCCCGACGCGCGCGTGTTGATCGTGCGGGGCGAGGGAGGTCGCGAGTGGCTGGCCGAGCGTCTTGCCGAGCAAGGTGCTAGTGTCGATTATCTGGAATTGTATCGCCGTCGATTGCCAAGCTACCCGGCCGATGCCCTGGTGCGCGCCATCGAGGTGGAACGCCTGAATGGCCTGGTGGTCAGCAGTGGGCAAGGGCTCGAACACTTGCAACAACTGGCTGGCGCCGATTGGCCACGGCTGGCTCGATTGCCGTTGTTCGTGCCCAGTCCGCGAGTCGCCGACCAGGCCCGGGCCGGTGGCGCGCAGCATGTTGTGGATTGCCGTGGCGCGAGTGCCGCGGCCTTGCTGGCAGCCGTGCAGCAGACCGCTGCACCTGCCTCTTAAGGCGCCGGGCCAGAGGCCGGTGCCCAATGCAAAGGATGGATACGTGAGCGAAACTGTCTTGTCCAACAATGAACAGCAAACGGCGCCCGAGGCGTCCGAACCGATCGCCGCCGCGCCTGCCAGGCGCACGGGCAATGGCCTGGCGATACTGGCGCTGCTGCTGGGCGCCACCGGTGTCGCCATCGGCGGCTGGGGTGCCTGGCAGGTTCGTCAGCTGCAAGGCAGCGAACAGGGCCAGGGCCAGCACCTGCAGGTACTCAGCGAGCGCACCGAATCGCTGCAGCAACGCGAACAGCAGATGACCGCGCAGCTGGCCTCGCTGCCGCCAGCTAGCGAGCTCGAAGACCGCCGCCGCCTGGTCGCACAGCTGCAAGGCGACCAGCAACGCCTCAGCCAGCGCCTCGAGACCGTGCTTGGCGCGAGCCGCAAGGACTGGCGCCTGGCCGAGGCCGAGCACCTCCTGCGCCTGGCCACCTTGCGACTGTCGGCGCTGCAGGACATCGACAGCGCGCGTGCCCTGGTCGAGGGCGCCGATGAGATCCTGCGCGAGCAGAGCGATCCGGCCTCGTTTGCCGCGCGCGAACAACTGGCTCGCAGCCTGGCCACGCTCAATAGCGTCAAGCAGCCTGATCGCACGGGCCTGTTCCTGAGGCTCGCCGCCCAGCGTGAGCAAGTGCAGCAGCTCAACGCCGTGGCGCCCGAGTTCGATGCCAATGCCGATGCCCTTGGTGCCTTGACCGCCGATGGCGATGGGCCGAGTCGTCTGTCGCAATGGTGGAGCGAGATTTCCAAGTATTTCGAAATCGACTTCAACGCCGACGACAATGTCCGGCCATTGCTGTCCGGCCAATCGCTCAACCAATTGCGCCTGGCCTTGAGCCTGACCCTTGAGCAGGCGCAGTGGGCGGCCCTCAATGGCGAGGCCAAGGTCTATACCCAGGCCCTGGACGCTGCGCGCAGCGTGCTGCTGGCCAACTTCAACGCCGACAACCCACAGAGCAAGACCATGCTCGACAGCCTCAACGCCCTGGCCGAAGAGCCTGTCTCGGTCATGGTACCTGACCTGGGCGAAAGCCTGGCTGCGGTGCAGGCCTACATCGAACGTCGTCACCTGCGGGTCGAAGAGGGGGCCAGGCCATGAAGCGCGTCTACCTGCTGGCGGTGGTGGCGATTGCCGTGGCTGCCGCGCTGGGTATCGCCATCGCCAAGCACAGCGGTTATGTGCTGATCGCCTATGGCGGCTTCCGCTACCAGTCCGGGTTATGGGCGGCGCTGGGCGCATTGCTGGTGATCGTCCTGGGGCTGTTGCTGGTGCGCTACCTTATCGGCCTGGTGCTGACCTCCACTGGCGTGGTCAACCCCTGGTCGCGACGCAATCGCAGCCGCCGCACGCGCATCGCCATCGAACAGGGGCAGCTGGACCTGGCCGAGGGCCGCTGGGCCAGCGCCCAGCGTCACTTGCAGCGCGCCGCCGAGCATGAGCGTCACCCCTTGCTGTACTACCTCGGTGCCGCCCGCGCGGCCAACGAGCAAGGCCATACCGAAGACAGCGACCAGCTGCTCGAGCGTGCGCTGGAGCGCCAGCCCCAGGCCGAGCTCGCGGTGGCCTTGACCCATGCCCAGCTGCAGATGGATCGAGGCGACAGCGACGCCGCCCTGGTGACCCTGCAGGCGATGCAAGAGCGGTATCCGCATAACACCCAGGTGCTGCGCCTGCTGCAACGCCTTCACCGCGAGCGCGGCGAATGGCCGGCGCTGATCCGCCTGATGCCCGAGCTGCGCAAGGGCAAGGTGCTCTCTACAGACGAGCTCACCACCCTCGAAAAACGCGCCTGGGGTGAAAACCTGAGCCTGGCCTCGTCCCGTGGCGAAGACCGGCAGGCCGCCCGCCAGTCCCTGGAGCAGGCGTGGCAGCAGCTGACTTCGGCACAACGCCAGGAGCCGCAGTTGGTACTGGCCTACGCCGAGCAACTGCGCCAGCTCGGCGCGCAGGGCGAAGCCGAGGAAGTATTGCGCACGGCGCTCAAGAAGCAGTACGAGAGCCACCTGGCGCGCCTCTACGGCCTGGTCCGTGGCAACGACCCCGCGCGTCAGCTGCAAACCGCCGAAGGCTGGCTCAAGACCCATGGCGATGACCCAAGCCTGCTGCTGACCCTTGGCCGCCTGAGCCTGCAGAATCGCCTGTGGGGCAAGGCGCGTGACTACCTGGAAAACAGCCTGCGCCAGCAGCGCAACCCGGAAACCTGCGCCGAACTCGCCCGCTTGCTCGCAAGCCTCGGTGACACCGAGCGCAGCAACCAGCTGTTCCAGGAGGGCCTGGGTCTGCTCGATGAGCGGCTGCTGGCCCTGCCACTGCCTGACGGCGCCCCTGCCTGAGCGACCTCCGGCCCGTGTCGCTGACACGGGCCGAAGCGCCCTTGATACAGCCCCTGAGGCAGCCTGAAATACCTCCTGAAAGCCCATGTTTGCCGGCTTTCAGAAAT
>JAQZAY010000213.1 GCA_029239415.1 Pseudomonas sp.
CCCCAAGCCCATCACCATGGGTGACTTCGATCAGGGGTACGCCGGCCTGGTCGAGACCGCTGGCGATGGCTTTCATCTGCTCCAGGCTGATGCGGTGCTGCTTGGGGTGCATGCCGTCGCGCAGGCACATGTCGTGAACGGTGATTTTCTTGCCGCGAAGTTCCATGGGCATTCCCTCAGGCGGTGGCAGGTTGGGCGGAGGCAGTACGCAGCACCCGGTCGCCCTTGAGGATGTCCTCGGCGAACAGTTCGGCAGTGCGCGCTGCAGCAGCAGTCATGATGTCGAGGTTGCCGGCATACTTGGGCAGGTAGTCGCCCAGGCCTTCGACCTCCATGAAGATCGAGACGCGATTGCCATCGAAGACCGGGCCGTTGACCAGCTTGTAGCCCGGCACGTAGCGCTGCACCTCGAGGATCATGGCGGCGATGGAGGCACGGATGGCGTCTTCATTGGGGGTCTGGGCAGTGATGCAGTGCACGGTGTCGCGCATGATCAGCGGCGGCTCGGCCGGGTTGATGATGATGATCGCCTTGCCCTGTTTCGCGCCGCCGACCTGTTCCACTGCGCGGGCGGTGGTGCGGGTGAACTCGTCGATGTTCTTGCGCGTTCCGGGGCCTACCGATTTGGAGGCGGCAGTGGCGATGATCTCGGCATAGTCCACCGCCTGCACGCTTGACACCGCGGCGACCAGGGGAATCGTCGCCTGGCCACCGCAGGTGACCATGTTGACGTTCATCTCGCCACGCGCCAGGTTGGCCTCGAGATTGACCGGTGGAACGCAATAAGGACCGATGGCGCACGGGGTGAGGTCGATCATCAGCACGCCGAGGGCGTTGAGCTTGCGCGAGTTCTCGGCATGCACGTAGGCGGAGGTAGCGTCGAAGGCGATCTGCACCTGGTCCTCGAGCACATGCGGCAACAGGCCGTCGACGCCCAGCGCGGTGGTCTTCAGGCCCAGCTCGCGCGCGCGCTGCAGGCCGTCGGAAGCGTCATCGATGCCCACCATCCAGACCGGCTCGAGCACCTCGCTGCGCATCAGTTTGTAGAGCAGGTCGGTGCCGATGTTACCCGGGCCGATCAGCGCGCATTTGATCTTCTTGCTCATTGTTGATCACTCCAAAGAGAGGGAAGGGCAGGGCGGGCTCAGGCGACGAAGCGCAGGCTGGCATTGCCCAGGCCGCTCATCGACAACGTGAGCCGGTCTCCCGGCACCAGTGGTATCAGCGGCGCCAGGGCGCCGGACAGAATGACTTCACCCCGGCGCAGGGGCATGCCCAGCTCGCCCAAGGTGTTGGCCAGCCAGGCCACGGCTTCGCAAGGGTGGCCCTGCACTGCCGAGCCCAGGCCGCTGCCGGCCGGTTGGCCATTTTTCAGGATGTGCATCTCGACCCGGGCCAGGTCCAGCTCGCGCGGGTCGATGCGCGCCGCGCCGAGGGCAAACACGCCGCACGAAGCGTTGTCGGCCACGGTGTCCTGGATGCGGATCTGCCAGTTGTCGATGCGCGAATCGACGATCTCGAAGCACGGTGCCACTGCCTGGGTCGCGGCCAGCACGTCATGGGCACTGATTCCGGGACCTTGCAGGTCTTCACCGAGGATGAAGGCGATCTCGCCTTCGGCACGGGGCTGGATCAGCTGGTGGCAGGCAAAACTCACTTCGCTGCCATCGGCTACCTGCATGGCATTGGTGAGAAAGCCGAAATCGGGCTGGTGCACGTCGAGCATCTGCTGCACGGCGCGGCTGGTGACACCGATCTTCTTGCCCACCAGCTGTTCGCCCAAGGCCTCGCGGCGTTGCAGGATCCGCAGGGAGATCCGGTAGGCCTGCTCCAGGCTGATGCCCGGATGGCGCTGGGTCAGGGGGGCGAGGGTGGTACGCCCCCGCAATGCATTGAACAGTTCATCGCCCAGGGCGGTGATCAATGAGGCATCCATGGTGGCTTCGCTCGTGGCATGGGGAATGAAAAAGCCGGTCCCAAGGGTCCAGGGCACCGGCGAGAAAAGGGTTCAGCCCGGCCAGACGCTGCTGTCGGCACCGCCGTCGACATCGATGATCTTGCCGGTAACCCAGCCAGAGGCGGGGCTGGCCAGGTAGAGGGCTGCCGCGGCGATATCCTCGGGGCTGCCCAGGCAACCGAGCGGCGTGCTGGCTTCCATGGTCTGGCGCATGGCTGCGGGCATCACTTTGCCCAAGGCCTCGGTCAGGGTCGGGCCGGGCGCCACCGCATTGACCCGCACCTGGGGCGCGAAGTCCTGGGCGAGCAGGCGCGTCAGGTGGCTCAGCGCTGCCTTGGCCGTGCCGTAGGCGCTGAAATGGCGCTGCGCATAGCGCGCCGCCACCGAGCTGATGTTGACGATATTGCCGCCGCCGGCCTCGCGCATCACGGGTACGCACAGCTGGCACAGGGCATAGGCGCTGGACACGTTGAAACGCAGGATGTCGTCGAACTGCTCGGGGCTCAGGGCAAGGGCGTCGTTGGGGCCGCCGCCGCCAGCATTGTTGACCAGGTGGGTGATGCGCCCGAAGTGCTCCTGGCTGCAACGGACCAGGGCCTGGCGCTGCTCAGCGTCGTTGACATCGCAGGCGATGGCCAGGGCTCCTCGCCCGAGCCTGCGGACCTCTTCGGCGACCTGTTCGATGTCCTCGATGCTGCGCGCGCTGCACACCACGTCGGCGCCCGCTTCGGCGTAGGCCAAGGCAATGGCGCGGCCAATGCCACGCCCGCTGCCGGTGACAATGGCCACGCGGCCAGGGAGCTGGAAACGTTGCAGGATATTCATTCGACTCATCCTTCCTCAAGCCTGGGCAGACCCCTGGGGCATTCGATGTGTCGAGTATTTCCCCTCGCCCAGGGGGCGGCATCGTCTCAACGGACTAACGCCGCCCCCGCCAGCCCAGGCCTGCGCTGCTCTAGTCCGCATTGACGATGATCCCCAGGCGCCGCAGCCGGATGATCGGTCATGGCTCGCGCATTGGCGCAACGAGATCGGAGAACAGAGTGATGCACAGCATGCGAGAAAAGACCGCGGACGAAATCCAACTGCTGGAAAGGGCGCGCCAGCTGCTGCCGGCCCTGAGGGAACGCTCGGCGCAAGGGGACCTCGAGCTCAAGGTCGCCGAAGACACCATCGCCGACCTGAAAGCGGCGGGGCTGTTGCGCGCCTTGCAGCCGCGCGCCTTCGGTGGCTTCGAAGTGGACCCGCGCACGTTCTTCGAGATCCAGATGATCCTGGCCCAAGGCTGCATGTCCACTGCCTGGGTCTACGGGGTCATGGGCGTGCACCCTTGGCAGCTGGCGCGCTACCCGGTCGAAGCCCAGCGCGAGGTCTGGGGCCAGGACCCGGACACCCTGGTGTCCTCCACCTACATGCCGACCGCCAAGGTCACGGTCGTCGAAGGTGGCTACCGGATCAGCGGGCGCTGGGGCTTCTCCAGTGGCAGCGAACATTGCCAGTGGGCATTGCTGGGCGGGATCCTGCCGGCGGACGACACGCAGGCCGCCGAGCACGGCACCTTCCTGCTGCCGCGTGCCGACTACCGCATCGAACGCAACTGGGACGTGCTGGGCCTGCGCGGTACCGGCAGCCACGACATCATCGTCGAAGACGCCTTCGTGCCCGCGCACCGGGTCCAGCGCACCAACAATTGCTCCCTGGAGGCGACCCCAGGACGCCGGGTCAACACCAACCCTATCTATGCCATTCCCTTCGCCCAGGTGTTTTCCAGGGCCGTGTCGACCTCGGCCATCGGCGCCCTGCAAGGCGCGATCGATCTGTTCCGCGCCAATGCCGCCCAGCATATCGGCAAGCACGGCTCGCGCACGGCCGACGACCCGGCGGCGCAGACGGCCGTGGCCGACGCCACGATCACCGTCGACAGCCTCAGGCTGGTGCTCGAGCGCAACTACGAGCACCTGATGCAGCTGGCGCGTGCCGGTGAAATGCCCGATGTGGAAACCCGCCTGCTCTATCGCTACCAGTCGGCGTACGTCACCAACCTGTGCGCGGAGAAGGTCAACGAACTGCTGCGCTGCATGGCCGCCTCCGGGCTCTACAACACCAACCCGGTGGCGCGCCTGTTCCGTGACCTGCACCAGGCGCGCGGGCATATCGCCAACAACTTCCAGGCCTACGGCCGCACCTTGGGCGCGGTGCAGCTGGGCTTGCCCAATCCGGACCCGTACGTCTGATGCCCTTGCCCGCCTGTCTCAGGGCGGGCACCTTGAGAGCTTGAGCCATGAATGACTTTCTTGCCTTGCGCGTGGCGCGGGTGGTCGAGGAAACGGCCGATGCCTGCTCGCTGATCTTCGACGTGCCCGAGCACCTCGCCGAGCGCTTTCACTACCAGCCTGGGCAGTTCCTGACCCTGCGCATCCCCTACGCAGATGACTGGTTGCCGCGCTGCTATTCGCTGTCGAGCACGCCATTGCTGGACGAGCCATTGCGGGTGACGGTCAAGCGGGTCCGCGATGGACGCGCCTCGAACTGGCTGTGCGGCCAATTGCAGGAGGGCCAGACCCTGCAAGTGCTGCCGCCGGCGGGCGTGTTCGTGCCGCGCGACCTGGACGCCGACCTGCTGTTGTTCGGCGGTGGCAGCGGCGTGACGCCGGTGCTGTCGATCCTGCGCTCGGCGCTGTTGGCCGGCCAGGGGCGGATCCTGCTGATCTATGCCAACCGCAATGAAGCCTCGGTGATTTTCCGGGACGAGCTGCGGCTGCTCGCCAGCGCCCATCCTGAGCGCTTGCAGGTGGTGCACTGGCTCGATGTGGTCCAGGGCATACCGAGCGCGCAGCAGCTGGCGACGCTGGCCCGGCCGTTCATGGACGCCGAGGCGTTCATCTGCGGGCCTGGACCGTTCATGGACACTGCGGTCAGCGCTCTCAAGAGCTTGGGTGTTCCGGCCAGTCGGGTGCATGTGGAGCGCTTCGTCTCGTTGCCGGGAGAGGGAGAGACGGTGCAGTTGCACGCCAGTGAAGCGGCGGTGGCCGCACAGCTGGCCGTGCGCCTGGACGGCGAGGATCACCAGCTCGACTGTGCCAGCGGCGAAACCGTGCTGGCGGCCATGGAGCGGGCCGGCCTCAAGCCTCCCAGTGCCTGCAGGGTGGGCGGCTGCGCCTCGTGCATGTGCACCCTTGAAAGTGGCGACATCGAACTGCTGCTCAACGATGCCCTGGAGGCCGACGAACTGGCCGAGGGCTGGATCCTGGCCTGCCAGGCCGTCCCCACCAGTGCGCACCTGCGTATCCGATTCCCCGAGTGATGCCTATGAACGACCCAGTCATGACCCCAAGCGTGAGCAGTGACCCGAGCCCGGCTGCGGTGCCGGCCACCATTCCCCGGCTGCTGTTCGACAGCGCCCAGCGTTTCGCCGGCCGTACCGCGATCGAGGACGACGGCATCTGCATCGATTATGCGCAACTGCCGGCGCTGGCGCTGGAGGTCACGCGCGGGCTGATGGCGCTGGGCATCCAGCCCGGCGAGCGGGTTGGCGTATGGGCGCCGAATGGGCGCGACTGGATCATCGCCGCCCTGGGCATTCATTGCGCGGGCGCCGTGCTGGTGCCGCTCAATACCCGCGCCAAGGGCAGCGAAGCCGCCGATGTGCTCGCGCGCAGCGGTTGCCGGGTGCTGTTCGTCCAGCAACGCTTCCTCGACACCGACTATCCGGCCATGCTGCAGCCGTTTCGTCCGCGTAGCCTGGCCCACCTGGTGGTGCTGGACAGCGATTCGCCGCGTGAGCACTGCGACCTGACCTTCGAGCAGTTCAAGGCCGGGGCCGTGACGGTCGAGGCACTGACCGCCCGGCGGCGGGCCCTGTCCATCCAGCCGGAGGCGGTCTGCGACCTGCTGTTCACCTCGGGCACCACGGGCAAGCCCAAGGGCGTGATGAGCGGGCATGGCGCCTGCCTGCGTGCCTTCAGCGAATACGTGCGGGTGATCGGCCTGGTGCCGGGAGACCGCTACCTCATCGTCAACCCGTTCTTCCATGCCTTCGGCTACAAGGCCGGCTGGCTGACGTGCCTGCTTGCCGGGGCGACCATCCTGCCGCATGCGGTCTTCGACGCCGACGCCGTGTTCCAGCGGATCGCCCATGACCGTATCAGCGTGCTGCCCGGTGCGCCCACCTTGTACCTGTCGTTGCTGGCGCACCCGCGCCTGCGCGAAACCGACCTGTCGAGCCTGCGCATCGCCGTGACCGGATCGGCCAGCATTCCACCGAGCCTGATCGAGCGCATGCGCGACGAGCTGGGCTTCAGCTGCGTGATCACCGCCTACGGCCTGACCGAATGCGGCGGCCTGGCCACGCTGTGCGATCCCCGGGACTCGGCCGAGACCATCGCCACCACCAGCGGACGGGCGCTGGCAGGCACCGAAGTGAGTATCCGCGACCCGCACGGCCAGGCGTTGGCCACCGGTGACACCGGCGAGATCTGCCTGCGCGGCTTCCATGTGATGCAGGGGTATTTCGAGGACCCTGCAGCGACTGCCGAGGCCATCGACAGCGAAGGCTGGCTGCATACCGGGGATGTCGGGCGCCTGGATGACTCAGGCAACCTGATCATCACCGATCGGCTCAAGGACCTGTTCATCGTGGGCGGCTTCAACTGCTACCCGGCAGAGATCGAGGCTGCCCTGAT
>JAQZAY010000214.1 GCA_029239415.1 Pseudomonas sp.
ACCAGGAGGTAACATGCAACCGGTGGTAGGCCAAGACGCACTCGATTCGGCATTGATCGCGTTCGCGCGGTACAAGATCGGGGAAACGAAATTTTCCGCGCTGGAGCGTGCGATGAGTTTCGAGGTCGGCGAGGCGCTTTCCAGGAGCGAATGGGTGAGGTTCTCGATCTCGAAACTGCCGTCGGGTCGTTACCGCATCGCGGACGAGGGGGAAAACGCCATCACGGAGGCAGGCCGCACGCACCTCGCAGCGCTTCGAGCCTCGCAGTCTCACCCTGAGGTCCAGCCGGCTTCACACGGCGTGACGCCCTCGCCCCCCCCTGCACAGGCCTGAGCCATGAACGGAAGCTGTGCCTGCGGCGCCGTCGCCTACGCGATCGACTGCATCGACATGCCGATCAGTCACTGCCACGGTTCGGCCAGGCCACCAGGCGTCCTATGGTGGAGTAAACTCACTGGATCGCCTTAGTGCCGTTGGTGATGCTGGCGGGCGCCCTCTCCTCTACGAGCCCTTGTCAGCAGTCGCCCGAAACGGGCCAGCCCTTGGCGCGCGAACCCTGATCGGCGACTATTGTCCGATCGCTGGACCGCGCGCCGCTTGCGGTGGAAATACCAATGCCTCACGTTGCATAGATCGCTGACGGATACGTCAGCCGACCAGATTCCGGAGCTTCCTTCAATGCCTTCTTCACACCTGCAGCCTCATGACTACCTGTCTCCCGAAGAGCGCTCGGCGATCGCCGAGATCGAGGCGACGACCAGCATCCTGCGGCTGGTCACCCGGTTGACCGGCATGCGCTTCGCCGGGATCGCCAAGTTCACCGACACCGAGTGGATCACCTGCATGGTGCATGACGTGGGTGAACTGGGGATCGAGGAAGGCGACTGTGAACCGCTGGAAGTCACGCTGTGCAGCGAATTCAAGCGCGATCCGCGAGCATTGCTGGTGCCCAAGATCAGCGCGGACGAACGTTTCGCCACCCGGCCGGTGGTCAAGCGCTTCGACCTGGAAAGCTACGCCGGCGTGCCGATCTTCATGCCCGATGGCCGCTTGTATGGTGCGCTCTGTGCGCTGGACTCCAAGCCCACGCTTTTCGACAACCCGGACCTGGCCGAGACGCTGGACCTGTTCGCGCGTCTGATCGGATGCATCTTCTTCGCCAACCTGACCAGCCTGCCAGTGCCTTCCGAGACCCAGCCGGCCTGAGACCAGCCTCCTTCGAACCGGGCAGATGACACTGCCCATCGGGGCCTGAAGTTCAGCGCGAATGACCTGCGGTAGCGATTATTTCGTACCCGACGAACTGCTCCAAAAAAACTGAATCCTGCTCGTGGCGCCTCAGTCAAGAATCATGAACGCAGTCAATCTGACGAGGTAACAGCCATGACCATCGAAGCAGAGACACTCGTACAACTGACCGAGGCCCTTCAGGAACGCGGCTTGACGCTGGTCTCGGACATCCACTTCACCCGTGCGCCCTACCGGCACAACAACCGTTGGATCTGCATGGTCGAATATTCGGCGCAGGCATGATCCGCGCGTCACAGCGACGGCCTGTCGCTGACCCGATGCACCTGGCGCCGCGTCGCCAGGATGCAGGGGACGCGTAAAAGTACGGTACGCCAGGTTTTGCTTTATCATGGCAGCAGTTACCAGACAGAGCCTTCCATGAGATTCGCCATCGCGGTTTTTTCCCCCGCCCATGCGCCCTCCTCGCGCCGTGCCCTGCGCTTCGCCGACGCGCTCCTGGCCGGCGGGCATCAGATCGAGCGCTTGTTCTTCTACCAGGACGGTGTCCACAGCGCCTCGGGCAACATCGTCGCGCCGCAGGACGAATGCGACATCGCCGCCCAGTGGCGCCAGTTCATCACCGCGCATCGACTCGATGCGGTGGTCTGCATCGCCGCGGCCTTGCGCCGGGGCGTACTCGACGCCTCGGAAGCCAGCCGTTACCAGCGTGACGCTGCCAACCTGCCTGCACCCTGGGTGCTGTCGGGCCTGGGCCAGCTGCACGAAGCGGCACAATCGGCCGACCGGCTGGTCTGCTTCGGAGGCGACTGACATGAGCCGATCCCTGCTGATCATCAGCCGCCAGACACCTGGAACGGGCCTCGGCGCACGCGAAGCGCTGGACATCGCGCTGGCGGGCGGCGCCTTCGATCTGCCGCTGGGCCTGCTCTTTCTGGACGATGGCGTCTTCCAACTGCTCGACCGGCAACGGCCCGCGCACCTGGAGCAGAAGAGCCTGGCCGCCAACCTGCAGGCGCTGCCGCTGTTTGGTGTCGAGCAACTGTACGCCTGCGCTGCCAGCCTCGACAGCCGTGGCCTGGCCGACGCGACCTTGGCCCTGCCGGTCGAGACGCTCGATGAACGGGGGCTGCGCGCCCTGCTTGCCCGCTTCGACCAGGTGATGACCCTATGAGCACCACATTGCATGTGATCGCCCATTCGCCGTTCGGCGATGAGCGTCTGTCCAGTTGCCTGCGCCTGCTGGGCGCCGATGACAGCCTGTTGCTGTGCGGCGAGGCGGTCCAGGCCCTGCGCCACGGCACTGCGCCTCAGGCTCAGTTGCGCGAGGCCGGGTTGCAGGGGCGACTGTTCGCCTTGGCCGAAGATCTGGAGGCGCGTGACCTGGCAGGCGAGCTGGCCGAGCGTGTCGATTACCCTGGCTTCGTCGACCTCACCCTGCGCCATGACAAGGTCAACACCTGGCTATGAACACACTGACGCTGAACGATCGCCAGGTGCCCCTGGATCAGGACGGTTTCCTGGCCGACCTGCAGGATTGGTCACGTGAAGTGGCCGAGGCGCTGGCGCTGAACGAAGGCATACCGCTGACGCCCGAACATTGGGAGATCCTCGTACTACTGCGCCGCTTCCACGAGCAGTATGCGCTGTCACCGGCTACCCGACCCCTGGTCAAGTACGTGGCGCTGAACCTTGGCGCCGACAAAGGCAATAGCGCTTACCTCAATCGCCTGTTCAACGGCACTCCCGCCAAACTGGCCGCCAAGCTGGCAGGCCTGCCCAAGCCGACCAATTGCATATGACTTCGAACGTTCCCCTGCTCCTCGAGACCCCCGAGGAACATCCCTTCGCGACTTTCGTGCGAATTCTGGGCAAAGGCAAGCGCGGTGCCCGTGGGCTCTCGCGTGAAGAAGCACGCCAGGCCATGGCCATGATCCTGAGCGGCGACGTCGAGGAGGCGCAACTGGGCGCCTTTCTGATGCTGCTGCGGCACAAGGAAGAAACGCCCGAAGAGCTGGCGGGCTTCACCGAGGCGGTCCGCGAGGCGCTGACGGCCCCTGCCTTGGCCGTGGACCTGGACTGGCCCAGCTACGCCGGCAAGCGCCGTCACCTGCCGTGGTACCTGCTGGCGGCCAAGTGCCTGGCCGCCAACGGCGTGCGCATCTTCATGCATGGTGCGGGTGCCCACACTGCAGGCCGCCTGTACACCGAGCAACTGCTCGACCTGCTGCAGATTCCGCTGTGCCGGGACTGGGCGGCAGTGGGGGCGGCGCTCGATGAGCACGGCCTGGCCTTCCACCCGCTGCAGGACTGGGCGCCACGTCTGCAGTACCTGATCGACCTGCGCAACGTACTCGGCCTGCGCTCGCCGATCCACTCGCTGGCCCGTGTACTGAACCCCTTGAAGGCCCGGTGCGCCCTGCAAAGCATCTTCCACCCGGGCTACCAGGCGGTGCACCGCGAAGCCAGCCGACTGCTGGGCGACCATGCCATCGTGGTCAAGGGTGACGGCGGCGAGATCGAGATCAACCCGGACGTCGTCAGCCACCTGTATGGCACGACCGACGGCCAGGCGTGGGATGACGAATGGCCCGCCTTGAGCGCGCAACGTCACGTCAAACCGGCCGTCCTCGACCCGAGCCTGCTGCTGGCGGTCTGGCGCGGCGAGCAGTCGGACAGCTATGGCGAACTGGCCGTGATCGCCACCATGGCCTTGGCACTGCGTGGTCTCGGCCAGCCCCAGGATGCAGCCTTCGCACAGGCTCGCCAGTATTGGGACGCCCGCACGGCAACGGCCTGAGCGACAGACCGTCGGCCACCGGCGAACGACCGCCCCTGCGTCAGGCTCCAAGCTGAACGAGCCTGACGAAGGAGCCTGAACATGGGTCTGTTGATCGACGGTCAGTGGCATGACCAGTGGTACGAAAATGGCAAGGACGGTGCTTTCAAGCGTGAGGAAGCGCAGCGCCGCGACACCTCGCTGAGCGCCGAAGCAGGACGCTACCACCTGTACGTGTCGCTGGCCTGCCCGTGGGCGCACCGGGCCCTCATCCTGCGCAGCCTGAAAGGACTGGAGCCGATCATCGGCGTCTCGGTGGTCAGTTGGCTGATGGGCGAGCGAGGCTGGACGTTCGACCGTGATCACGGGTCCACGGGCGATGCCCTCGACGGCCTGCAGTACCTGTATGAGCGCTATACCCAGGACGACCCTCGTTATACCGGACGCGTGACCGTGCCGGTGCTCTGGGACCGACAGGCGCAACGCATCGTCAATAACGAGTCGGCGGACATCGTGCGACTTTTCAACCACGCCTTCGACACGCTGACGGGCAATGATCTGGACCTGTATCCTGCGGCACTGCAATCGACCATCGACGGCCTGAATGCGCGCATCTACCCAGCCGTCAACAATGGCGTCTACCGCGCCGGTTTCGCCACCACGCAGCAGGCCTACGAAGAAGCCTTCGATGCCCTGTTCGCCGAACTCGATAAGCTGGAGCAGTTGCTCGAGCAACAGCGCTACCTGGCTGGGGCCTATCTCACCGAAGCCGACATTCGTCTGTTCACCACGCTGGTACGGTTCGATGCCGTCTACCATGGCCACTTCAAGTGCAACCTGCGCCGTATGGTGGACTCCCCGAACCTGTCCAACTGGCTGCGCGAGCTGTACCAGTGGCCCGGCGTGGCAGCGACCGTGGACCTGTGGCACATCCAGCATCATTACTATCGAAGCCACCCCACCATCAACCCGACCGGTATCGTGCCCAAGGGGCCGCACCTGGACTTCGAGCGCCCTCACGACCGCGAACGCCTGCCCGGCCAGGGCATCTGGCGCCGTACTCAGGCCTGACATGACAACGCCGCGACACCCTGCCAGGGTATCGCGGCGTTGTTACCTGTCGGAGGGCTCAGTCGTGCTGCGCGCCTTCGAACCAGGCCAGCTTGTCGCGCAGCTGCACCACTTCACCCACGATGACCAGGGTCGGCGCGTGCACCTCGTGACGCGCGACCAGGTCGGGCAGGTCGGCCAGGGTGCCGACGAACACCCGTTGATTGCGTGTGGTGCCCTGCTGGACCAGGGCCGCAGGCGTACTGGCAGCACGACCATGGCGAATCAACTCCGCACAGATGGTCGGCAAGCCCACCAGGCCCATGTAGAACACCAGGGTCTGTGCAGGCGCCACCAGATCGGACCAGGGCAGGTTGCTGCTGCCGTCCTTCAGGTGACCGGTAATGAAGCGCACCGACTGAGCATGGTCGCGGTGGGTGAGGGGAATCCCTGCGTAGGACGAGCAACCACTGGCCGCCGTGATGCCCGGCACCACCTGGAAGGGGATGCCCTCCTCGGCCAGTTCCTCGATCTCCTCGCCACCCCGGCCGAAGATGAACGGATCCCCCCCCTTGAGCCGCAGCACACGCTTGCCCTGACGGGCCAGCTCGACCAGCAGCCGATTGATCTGTTCCTGCGGCACCGAGTGCTCCGCACGGCGCTTGCCCACGTAGATGCGTTCGGCGTCGCGGCGGCACATGTCGATGATGGCCGGGGCCACCAGTCGGTCGTAGAGCACCACGTCCGCCTGCTGCATCAGGCGCAGGGCACGGAACGTCAGCAGGTCGGGATCGCCAGGACCGGCGCCGACCAGGTAGACCTCACCGCCCTGCTGTATCGGCGCGCCATCGACCATGGCCTGCAGCAGACGCTCGGCCTCGCCCCCCTGGCCGGCCAACTGGCGCTCGGCGATCGGCCCCTGGAAGACAGCCTCCCAGAAACCGCGACGCTGGTTGACGTCCGGGTACAGCGATTTGACCTGATGGCGAAAACGCGCGGCCAGGCCGGCCAGCTCGCCATAGGCCGCCGGGATCCAGGCTTCGAGCCGCGCCCTGATCAACCGCGCCAGCACGGGCGCATCGCCGCCGCTGGAGACGGCCACCACCAAGGGTGAGCGGTCGACGATGGCCGGGAAGATCACCGTGCACAGAGCAGGCGCATCCACCACGTTGACTGGCAGGCTGCGCAGCTGGGCATCGGCCGAGACCTGGGCGTTGAGACCCGGATCATCGGTGGCGGCGATCACCAGCCGGCAACCGTCCAGGTCGCTGGTCTGGTAACCGCGCACCTGGACTTCGCCGCCGCCTTCGCGCGCCATGGCCGCCAGTTGCCCGTCGACCTCCGGCGCCACCACGCGCAGCGCCGCGCCGGCATCGGCCAGCAGGCGGGCCTTGCGCAGCGCGATCTCGCCACCGCCGACCACCAGCACCCGGGCGCCGTGCAGCTTGTGGAACAGAGGCAGGTAATCCATTTAGCGGATGACCTCGACGCCACCCATGTACGGCTTGAGCACCTCGGGCACACGGATCGAGCCATCGGCCTGCTGGTAGTTCTCC
>JAQZAY010000215.1 GCA_029239415.1 Pseudomonas sp.
TGCTCGATGCGGCGCCCCAGCTCCCAGTACCAGAGGCCGTTCATGGCCAGGTGGAGCACGCCGAAGTGCACCAGCATGGGCGACACCAGCCGCCACCACTGGCCGTCGGCCAGGCTCTGGGCCAGCGGCGTGAAGTACAGGTAGTCGCCCTGCACGCGAAAGTCGAGGAAGGTCAGCCAGCTCAGGCTCGCCAGGTTCTCGCCCAGCCCCGTCACCGCGGCCACCACCAGGCACGCCAGCAGCACGGCGGCGGTCACCTTGCCCGAGCGCAGCTGCGCGCCCAGCGAGGGGCCCGACGCGGCGCTGGGCGCGGCTTCGACGGGCAGCTCCAGCTCGGCGTTGCCTTCGGGAAAACGCTGGTAGAGATCGAGCACGTGATCGGCCAGCCTCTCGGCGACCCAGAGCACTTGCTCCTCGCCCTCCTCGCTGACCCGGTGCGGTACCTGCAGGCGGCGCAGCAGGCCGACGAAGCCACTCAGGTCGACCGCCAGCGGCAGTCGCATCACTTCGATCACGTTCATTGGCGGTCCTGCGGGCGTTCGACATCGACCCAGACGAACTTGTGCGGGTCGATGCAGGTTTCGTCGTCCAGTCGATAGGCGACCAGCTTGCCGTACAGCACCGCACTGTAGTCCAGGCACGCCAGGTTGGCACGCAGCGGCGAGGGTCGGCCGCTGCGCCAGTAATGGCCGATGAACAGCAGCGGCTCGTTCTCGGCGTAGCGCAGCAAGGCGTTCTTCTGGATAGGGCTGAGCGGCGTGCTGGCCACCGTCTCCGGCAGCGCATCGGGCTGGAACACGATGTCGCCGTAGGTCTGCGGGTCTTCCTCCCAGAACTTGGTACGGAAGAACGCCCGGGTCAGGCCGTCGCCGCCGGTCAGGGTCAGGCCACCGGGCAGGCGCATGTCGGTGCCGCGCAGCAGGCGGTTGCACACGGTGGAGGCAAAGCTGCCGGGCACCGAGGAGGCCTGGACGAAGTGCGCATCGATGCACCCATCAGGGTACTGCTGGCGCAGCGGCTCGATCAGCTGCGGGTCCCAGCAGGCGTGCACCAGGCGGAAACGCCCGGCGTCGACGAACAGTGGCAGCTCATGGAACCAGCTGAGGAAATCGTGCCAGTCGCCAGGATGCTGGGCGAACTGCTCGAGGGTTTCCTCGATCAGCCGGGCGTGACGGGGCGTGTGCTCGCGCACATGGGTCTTGCCGCTGCCGGGCAGCGCAGGGGTGGTCCAGCCCAGCGCGTTGTATTCGTGGTTGCCCATGATGCAATGGGCCTGCCCGGCCTCGACCATGTCGTGGACGATGTGCAGCGCCTCGCGGATCCGCGGGCCGCGGTCGATGATGTCGCCCAGGAACAGCGCCTGGCGCCGCGGGTGGTGCCAGACACCACCCTGGCGCTTGTAGCCCAGGGTGTCGAGCAGGTGTTCGAGGGTCAGGGCACAGCCATGTACGTCACCGATGATGTCGAAACTGCGCGCCGGATCGATCATCAGTCGCCTCCACCGCCCAGACGACTGCCCCAGCCGAGCTTGGTGCGGCAGACTTCATAGTAGTTGTGGTCCAGCGGATGGATCAGGCGCAGCTTCTGCGGTTTCTTGTTCACCGTGATGGTGTCGCCGGGGGCGCAGGTGAAGTGGTTCTGGCCGTCACACGATACCTGCGGGTAGATCTGCAGGTCCTGGGACACGACGATCTTCAGTTCGCTGTTGCCGTCGACCACGATCGGCCGGCCCGACAAGGTATGCGGGTACATGGGCACGATGACGATGGCGTCGAGCTTGGGGTGCATGATCGGCCCGCCGGCCGACAGCGCGTAGGCGGTCGAGCCGGTCGGGGTCGCGACGATCAGGCCGTCGGCCTTCTGGCTGCAGACGAACTGGCCGTCGATATAGATCTCGAACTCGATCATGCGCGTGGACTTGCCCGGGTGCAGCACCACGTCGTTGAGCGCGTCGCCCTGGCCGATGGCCTCGCCATGGCGGCGCACCTCGGCCTGCAGCAGGAAGCGGTTCTCGACCAGGTAGTGGCCGTCGAGCACCTCGGCGACCTTGACCTCGAGCTCGTCGGGACGGATGTCGGTGAGAAAGCCCAGGCTGCCGCGGTTGATCCCCAGCACCGGCGTGTTGTGCCGCGCCAAGGCGCGGGCGGCCCCCAGCAGGCTGCCGTCGCCGCCGACCACGATGACCAGGTCGCACACCTCGCCCAGCAGCTTGCGCGTCGAGGTCTGCAGGCCGTGACCGGGCAGCACTTCGGCGATGGTGTCCTCGAGAATCACGTGCAAGTGGCGCTCAAGGAGGAATTTCTTCAGCCGGCGAATAGTGTCGAGCACCTGGGAACTGCCGAGGCGTCCGATGATACCGATATTTCGAAATTGCTCCATGGGACTCCTGCGAGGCTGCGGCGGGTAAAAAAGGCGCGTGACGCCCAGAGACTTCGATTATGGGCGAAAGGGCCGGTTAGCGGCAAACCGTGCGAAAGCGCGGAAGGCCCGGCACGCACCGGCTATGCTCGCTGCATGACGCCCTTTGACGAACTCTCTGGACTGCCGCGCCTGCTCCGCCAGGCGCCAGTGCGCGACCTGGCGTGGGTCATCCTGGCACCACCCATGCTGCAGCAGACCCCTTGGCCGCAACGCCATCCCCTGGTTGCCAGCGGCTGGGCGGGCGACCCTGGGCGCCTTGAGGACTGGCTGCGGGCGCTGGACCGCGACAGCCAGCTCCTGCGCCAGTGGCTGGCCGCTATCACCAGCCATCGCCTGGGCCTGTACTACGAGCGGCTGTGGCAGTTCGCCCTGCGCCAGGCGCCGGGAATCGAGCTGCTGGCGGCCAACCTGCCGATCCGCACGGGCGGGCACACCCTGGGCGAGCTGGACATCCTGATGCGCGACGCCGAGGGCGTGCATCATCTGGAGCTGGCGGTGAAATTCTACCTGGGTCCTGCCGAGGACAAGGGCACGGACGCCAACCACTGGCTGGGCCCGGGCTGCCACGACCGGCTGGGGCTGAAGCTGGCGCACCTGGCCGGCCACCAGCTGCCGATCTCGGCGCGCCCGGAAGGCCGGCAGGTCCTGGCCGGACTGGATATCGACGCTGCCCATGCGCACCTGTGGCTGGCCGGCTACCTGTTCTATCCCTGGGCCGGGCCGGTGCAACCGCCCACGGGCGCCAGCCCGGAGCACTTGCGCGGGCGCTGGCTGCAGCGGCGTGACTGGGAAACCTGCCGCGACCAGGCAGGGCCCGGCCACTGGCAACCGTTGCCCCGCCATGCCTGGCTGGCACCGGCGCGGGTCTCGGCCGCAGACCTGTGGCCGGCGGCGCGGCTCGATGAATATGTGCATGCGCTGCCCGAGGGTTTCAGGGCCCAGCTGCTGGTGCGCCTGGAGGAGCATGCCGACGGTGACTGGCAGGAGGCGGAGCGGGTGTTCTTGGTTGCCGATGGCTGGCCGCAAGTTTAGTCAGCCCAGCATGGCGTATCCTCGTCGTCCCTGCAGGCCGCCGGTGTGCACGAAGATCAGCCGGGTGCCCGGGCTGAACGCCCCAGCCTCGACCTGCTCGCGCAGCGCCAGCAAGGCCTTGCCGGTATACACCGGCTCCAGCGGCACGCCCGAGTGCGCCTCGCTGTGCTCGATGAACGCTTGCAAGCGCGCATCGGCCTTGGCGAAACCACCCAGGCTGGCGTCATGCAGGCGATAGCCATGCTCGCCTGCCAGCGCGAGGACGTTCTCCTCGACGCCATGCCCGGGCGGCACCGCGCAGGCGCCGTGCACCTCGTGCGCCCCCGCTTCCGCCTTGACCAGGCCTGCCAGCGTGGTGCCAGTGCCCACCGCCAGCCACCAGGCGTGGTAGTGCCCCCAGCCCAGCGTCGCCAGTTGCGCACGCGCCTGCTCGACGATCAGCGCGCAGCCTGACAGGCCCGCCTCACCGCCGCCGCCCTCGGGAATGCAGTGCCAACCAGGGTAACGCTGCTGCCACGGCGTCCAGAACCCTGGCTGGTGCCGCGCCCGGTAGCCGCCGTAGCCGAGCCAGTGCAACTCCATCCCCATGGCCTGCAAGTCGCGTACGGTCGGCGTATCCTGCTCATGCCCGCGCAACAGCCCTGCGGTGGCGAAGCCCAGGCGCTTGCCCGCAGCTGCCAGGGCATGCAGGTGGTTGGAATGGTTGCCGCCCAGGCTGACCAGGCCTGGCGCCTTTGCTACGCGGGCCAGGCGCAGGTGCTCGCGCAGCTTGAAGCTCTTGTTGCCGCAGATCAGCGGGTCGACCAGGTCCAGGCGCAGCACCGCCACCTCGACCCCGGCTGCCTGCAGCCAGGGCAAGGACAATGCCTGCAGGGGCGCCTGGGGCAGGTCGGCAAAGGCATCGGGCATCAGAGCTCGGCCGCCAGGCGCGAACCCTGGTTGATCGCCCGCTTGGCATCCAGCTCGGCCGCGACGTCGGCGCCGCCGATCAGGTGCACCGACTGCCCGGCGGCCAGCAGGCCCTCGTGCAGTTCGCGCAGCGGGTCCTGGCCGGCGCAGACCACCACGCTGTCGACGGCCAGCAGCTGCGGCTCGCCCTCGCCGATGCGGATGTGCAGGCCCTCGTCGTCGATCTTCAGGTACTCGACGCTGTTGAGCATCTGCACCCGCTTGTTCTTCAGGCCGGTGCGGTGGATCCAGCCGGTGGTCTTGCCCAGCCCGTCGCCGACCTTGGAAGCCTTGCGCTGCAGCAGGTACACCTGGCGCGCCGGGGCATGCGGCTCGGCGTGGATGCCGGCGACACCGCCACGCGCCTCGAGGCGGGTATCGATGCCCCACTCCTTCCAGAACGCCTCGCGGTCCAGGCTGGTGGCCACGCCCTGGTGCACCAGGTACTCGCAGACATCGAAGCCGATGCCGCCCGCGCCGATCACCGCGACCCTCTGTCCGACCGGCTTGCGTGCGAGCAGCACGTCCAGGTAGTTCAGCACCTTGGCATGCTCGATCCCCGGGATCGCCGGGGTTCGCGGACGGATCCCGGTGGCCAGGATGATCTCGTCGAAACCACCCGCGATCAGGTCCTGGACACCCACGCGGGTGTCCAGGCACAGCTCGACCCCGGTGAGCTGCAGCTTGCGCTTGAAGTAGCGCAGGGTCTCGGAGAACTCTTCCTTGCCAGGCACCCGCCTGGCCACGTTGAACTGGCCGCCGATCTCGCTGGCGCTGTCGAACAGCGTCACCTGGTGGCCGCGCTCGGCGGCGACGCTGGCGGCGGACAATCCGGCCGGCCCGGCACCGACCACGGCAATGCGCTTGGCCTGCTTGACCGGCAGGTAGTTGAGCTCGGTTTCGTGGCAGGCGCGCGGGTTGACCAGGCAACTGGTCAGCTTGCCGGCGAAGGTGTGGTCCAGGCAGGCCTGGTTGCAACCGATGCAGGTATTGATCTCGTCTGCCTTGTCGGCGGCAGCCTTGTTGACGAAATCGGCGTCGGCCAGAAACGGCCGGGCCATCGACACCATGTCCGCGTCGCCCGCAGCCAGCACTGCCTCGGCCACCTCGGGCGTGTTGATGCGGTTGGTGGTGATCAGCGGGATGCCCACCGAGCCGCGCAGCTTGGCCGTGACTTTGGTGAAGGCTGCGCGGGGCACCTTGGTGGCGATGGTCGGGATGCGCGCCTCGTGCCAGCCGATGCCGGTGTTGATCAGGGTGGCCCCGGCCTGTTCGATGGCCTGGGCCAGCTGCACGATTTCTTCCCAGACGCTGCCGCCTTCGATCAGGTCGAGCATCGACAGGCGGAAGATGATGATGAAGTTCGGCCCCACCGCCTCGCGTACCCGCGTGACGATCTGCACGGCCAGGCGCATGCGGTTCTCGAAGCTGCCGCCCCAGCGGTCGGAGCGGTGGTTGGTGTGGGCCACCAGGAACTGGTTGATGAAGTAGCCTTCCGATCCCATGATCTCCACGCCGTCGTAGCCGGCCTGCCGGGCCAGTTGCGCGCAGGTGACGAAGTCGGCGATCTGCTTCTCGATGCCCGTCTCGTCCAGTTCCTTGGGCTTGAACGGGTTGATCGGCGCCTGGATAGCGCTCGGCGCTACCAGGCGAGGGCTGTAGGCGTAGCGCCCGGCATGCAGGATCTGCAGGCAGACCTTGCCACCGGCGGCGTGCACCGCCTCGGTGACGATACGGTGCTGCTCGGCTTCTTCCGGGGTCGTCAGCTTGGCTGCGCCCGAGTACACCCCACCCTCGTCGTTCGGCGCGATCCCCCCGGTCACGATCAGCCCTACCCCGCCGCGCGCACGCTCGGCGAAGTACGCGGCCATGCGCTCGAAACCGCCGGGGCGCTCCTCGAGGCCCGTATGCATCGAGCCCATCAGCGTGCGGTTGCGCAGGGTGGTGAAACCCAGGTCGAGCGGGGCCAGCAGGTGGGGATAGGGGACAGCGGCCATAGGGGACTCCACGGCAGGCGTGATCACGGGAATGCGGGCTGCCTCGGTGGGGCCCGTCGTTGATGTGTGAGTGACATTAGACGGGTGGCCTTGCATGCTCAATGATTGAAAGTTACAGATCAATGATCGTGGCGCACACCCGTTTCCTGAGTTTGCCAGCAAAGAGGCCCGCATTGGCACAGCTGGAGTCAGCACACATCACCCCTTGACG
>JAQZAY010000216.1 GCA_029239415.1 Pseudomonas sp.
ATTCACCACGTCCGTGGCCTCCCGAGGGGGTGGCATGAAAACACAGGATGCCGTTGCAGGGCCACCCGCAGAGCAGTCGCAAGCCGATCGGCCCACGCCCGAAGGTCATGCTGCCGAGCGGACGAGCCAGGTGCGACACGGCGTCGCAGACGAGCGGAAAAACGCGTGCGCAATCGTTGTCGATGCGTGGAATAGAGCGGCCGAACCGCTGGCTGGGCACTGCGTCTCCGACGAAAACCACTCGCTTTGAGCAGGCCTCTCGGTGCACCCTATGGTTTGGTCAGTAGACGATTGAGCAAGCAGGAATCTTGATGTACAGGGCACGATGGCTGGAAGGTGGCGGTTTCATGGCGGACCGCATCGCGAATCACGACTGGACCGATTCCCCTCTCGGGCCGCTCGAGCACTGGCCGGACACGCTCAAGACCACTCTGGCACTGTGCTTGGCTTCCCGCTTTCCGCAAGCAGCGTTATGGGGGCCGGACCTGCTGACGTTCCACAACGATGCCTTCGCCACCATCCTGGGTGACAAGCCTTCCGCACTCGGCCGACCCTTCCGCCTGGTATGGGAGGAGGCCTGGAGCGAAATCGGCGACATGGCCCAGCGCACCCTGCAGGGCGAGGCGTTCTACATCGAGGACTTTCCGCTGGTCATCGACCGCAGCGGCAGCCCCGAACAGGCGTACTTCACGTTCTGCTACAGCCCCATCCGCGATCGCGAAGGTCACGTGGTCGGCCTGCTCGATACCGTCACCGAGACGACGGCGACCGTCATTTCCAACCAGCACCTGCGCTTTCTCGACACCTTGGGTCGGGCCGTTGCCAGCGCCACGGATCCGGCGCTGATCATGGCCATCACCACGCGCATGCTCGGCGAGCACCTGGGCCTGTCCAGCTGTGGCTACGGCATGATGGAGCCCGACCAGGACAGTTTCAGCATCGATGGCGACTGGGTGGCGGACGATGCACCACGCCTGGTGGGTCGCTATCACCTGTCGCATTTCGGCAGCCTGGCAATGAATCGTCTGCGCACCGGCGCACCCCTGGTGATCAACGCGCCTGGCGAGCTGCCTCCTGCGGATTTCGCCAGTTACCAGCGGCTCGGCATCTGCGCCTCGGTGTGCATGCCGCTGTACAAGGACGGTCGTCTGATCGCACTGATGGCCGTCAACGATCACACGCCACGTCGCTGGAGCCTGTCCGAGCAGACGCTGATCCGTGAAGTCACCGAACGCTGCTGGGCGCATATCCAGCGCGTGCAGTCCTTCTCCGAGGCACGCGCCGCGGCCACGGCCCTGGCCACGCTCAACGCCACCCTCGAACAGCGTGTCGGCGAGCGCACCGCGCAGCTGCAACACGCCGAGGCCGCCCTGCGCCAGTCACAGAAACTCGAGGCCATCGGCCAGCTGACCGGTGGCGTCGCGCACGACTTCAACAACCTGCTGACCATCATTCGTTCGTCGATCCACTTTCTCAAGCGGCCCGACCTCGACGAAGGGCGGCGTGCGCGTTACATCAAGACCATGGCCGATTCGGTCGACCGCGGCGCCAAGCTGACCGGGCAACTGCTGGCGTTCGCACGCCGTCAGGCACTGGTGCCGGAAACCTTCGCCGCCGCACCGCGTCTGACGGCGATCGCCGACATGCTCGACACCACCATCGGTTCGCGGCTGCGGGTCGAACTGGAGCTGCCCGATACGCCCTGCTACATCCATGCCGATCTGGCCCAGCTGGAAACCGCCATCGTCAACCTGGTGCTCAATGCCCGCGACGCCATGGGCGGCGAAGGCGTGCTGCGTCTGCGCCTGCAACCCGACCATACGGTATCCGGTGTCGGCGAACACCCACCGCTGCTCGGGCGTTTCGCGGCGATTTCGGTGATCGACAGCGGGACTGGCATTGCCCCGGAACTGCTCGAGCGCATCTTCGACCCTTTCTTCACCACCAAGGTCTCCGGCCAGGGCACCGGCCTGGGTCTGTCCCAGGTCTTCGGTTTCGCCAAGCAGTCGGGCGGCGAGGTGCAGGTACGCAGCGAGCCGGGACAGAGCACGACCTTCACCCTGTACTTGCCACAGGTCACTTCGCCAGCGCTTCTGGCGCCTGCGCAGGCCAGCGCTGCCGAACGCTCACCGCACGCGGCAGGCAGCCGTCATGTGCTGGTCGTCGAGGACAATCTGGACATTGGCAGTTTCGCCGAGCAGATCCTTCAGGACCATGGCTACCAGGTCAGCTGGGCACGTGACGGCGAAGCCGCGCTGGTGCTGCTGGACAGCCGCGTCAGTGAGGTGAACGTGGTGTTCTCGGACGTGATGATGCCAGGCATGAACGGCCTGGCGCTGGCCAAGGCGATCGGTCAGCGTCACCCGCAGCTGCCGGTGATCCTGACCTCGGGTTACAGCGATGTCATCGCCGAGCGCGGCGTGCAGGGCTTTCCCTTCATTGCCAAGCCTTATTCGGCCGAGCAGGTGTGCGCGATGCTGGAGAAGGCGCTGGATCGAGCCTAGGACATGACCGACAGGGTCGTCGTCAGGCGGGCCACGCTCTGCGCCAGTTCGGCCCGGCGGAACGGCTTGCGCAACACCTCGAAGTCCTGCAGTTCGTCAGGCGACAGGTTGGCGTAGCCGGTGATGATCAGCACCGGCAGCTCCGGTCGCTGTTGCCGTAACAGACAGGCCAGACGCGCGCCGGTCATGTCCGGCATGACGTGGTCGGTGACCAATACGTCCACCTCCAGCCCTTGTTCGATCCGCTCGCGTGCGCAGGCCGCGCTGGCGACCTCGGTGACGTCATAACCCAGGGTGCGCAGTTGCAGGCAGGTGGCGTGACGCACGATGTCTTCGTCGTCGACCAGCAATACACGGGTCGCCCGACGGGCCATGGGTGTGTCGCTGGACGGCTCGCACGCGTTGGCGCACTCGGCCTGGCTGACCGGCAGCCAGAGGGTGACCTCGGTGCCCTGCCCCTGCGTGGAGTGGATGCTGAAGTCGCCCTGGGATTGCAACGCCAAGCCTTGCACCATGGGCAGGCCCAGGCCTGTGCCCTTGCCAACGGTCTTGGTGGAATAGAAGGGCTCCATGCAGCGACCCAGCACCTCTTCGCTCATGCCGATGCCCGTGTCCGCAACGCGCAGCCAGACGCTCGGTGCGCCCTCCGTCGCCCCTGTCTCCACGCCAGCGCTGAGGGTCAGCCGGCCGCCTTGAGGCATGGCATCGCGCGCATTGACCACCAGGTTCAGGATGGCCAGTTCCAGCTGGTGCGGGTCGACTATCACCGAGGGCAGGCAGGCATCGATGGCCAGACCGACCTCGATGGTCGGGCCCAAAGAGCGCCCGATCAGCTCACGCATGTCGCCGATGAGCGTGGCCAGGGAAACCGGCTGAGGCTTGAGCGTCTGGCGCTGGGCGAAGCTCAGCAGGCGACCGACCAGGGTGCGCGCGCGATCGGCGGCCTGCAGCGCGCCGTCGGTCAGCCGGGTGCTGCGCGCGTCGTCATGGCGCAGGCGCAGCAACTCCAGGGAGGCGATGATGGGCGTGAGCATGTTGTTGAAGTCATGGGCGATGCCGCCGGTCAGCTGGCCGACCATCTCCATCTTGCGGGTTTCGTGCAACTCGGCCAGGGTGGCTTCGCGCTCGGCCAATGCAGTGGCCACCCGTTCTTCCAGGCTTTCGTTCAAGGCCAGCAGTTCGGCCTGGGCCTGGACACGTGCCGTGACGTCGATACACATGCACAGCATGCCGGCCAGCTCGTCCTGCTCATGGAGCAGCCGCGTGACCTGCAGCTGCACCCACACCGGCTGACCGTCGGGACGCAACACGCAGCGCGTGACCTGTCGGGGGGCTGCCTGCCTCGCCATGCCCAGATCGGTCATCCAGGCATCGGGAAGGTCTTGGAGACGGGTACCGAGCACGTTGGCGCGGGTGCGTCCAAGCATGTCGCAGTAGCGATCGTTGGCCCGCGTGATGGTCCAGGTGCGGTCACACAGGACGATGCCCGCACTGGCCTGCTCGAACATGGCCGCCAGCTGCGCGGAACTGGCCTTGAGCGCCTGCTCGGCACGCGCATGCACAACGGCCGCCCAGAGGTGCTTGCCCGCCTCGTCCAACAGTTGCAATTCCTGCTCGCGTACCAGACGCGTATCGCGCAGGTGCACCACGAGCACGGCCTCCAGCCCCTCGGCGCGAATGATCGGTACGTACAAGGCCGTTGCGCGACGCCCCTGGCAGGTCACCTGGCCCTGAACCACGCGATCCTGATGCAGGGCCTCGAGCGTCGCCTCGTCGAACGCTGGGCACAATGGGATCTCGACTGGCCACACGTTCGCTTCGGCCCATACCTCGCACACGTGCCATGGCACATCGCGGGCGTCGCACCGCAGCAGGCTCAGGCGCGCGGCGCCCAGGTCCACACCCAGCTGACGCAGGCCGGCCTGCTGGATCTGCTCCGGCTCGCTCAGGGTAGGCAGCAATCGGCCCAAGGCCAGGAGCGAGGCCTGGCGTCGTTGAAACCGCACCCGTTCGGTGGTTTCGGTGACGATGCACAGCACCCCGCCGACGTCGCCGTGCTCATCGTGCACAGCGGAATAGGACACGTCGAACCAGACCGTTTCACCCAACCCGTGGCGCTCGATGTAGAACGGTCGGTCGGTGGCCGAGAACGTCTCGCCCGTCTCGCGCACCCCCCTCAGCAGTGGCTCCAGGTCGTCCCACAGCTCGTGCCAGTGCTCGATCGCCGGACGACCCAGGGCATGGGGGTGTTTCGCACCAATGGTCGGCGCATAGGCATCGTTGTACAGCGCGAGGTAGTCCGGCCCCCAGAACAGCACGATCTGTGCCTTGGACGGCAATAGCGTGGCCATGACGGTCTTGAGCGCCATGGGCCATTCGCGCGGCGCGCCAAGCGGCGTCGCCGCGGGATCCTGGTGGCACAACAAACGCGCGACCTCGCCACCGTGGCGCAGGAACCCCGGTTGCTCGTGATTGGTGCAGGTCATGCCTGAGGTAATGGATCGTGTCATGTCAGCGTGCCCGGCATGCTTCGGTCTGGACATCTGATGGCCGTCTGTGCATAGGAGCGTATTGTTGGCGGGACGTTCAATCCATCGGCACGTTGCCGTGCGACAGACCGTCGCGGGTGCGATACTGCCCTTCTTTTCCTGCGACACGGAGTGCGTCATGCACAGCAAATCGGTACTGGACCACAAGGACATCCTGCGCATGCTGCAGGCCGCACGCCAGCATGCCAGCGACCACCACTGGCCGGTGTGCATCGCCATCGTCGACGACGGCGGCCACCCCCTGGCCCTGGACCGGCTCGACGGCTGCGCCCCGGCCAGCGCCTACATCGCCCTGGAAAAGGCACGCAGCGCCGCCCTCGGTCGACGCGAGACGGTGCAGTACGAACGCATGGTCAACGAGGGCCGCACGGCCTTCGTGACCGCGCCTCAGTTGACCTCCCTCGAAGGAGGCGTGCCGGTGCTGGTCGATGGCTTGGTCATTGGCGCGATCGGTGTGTCGGGCGTGCAGGCCGCCCAGGATGCCGAGATCGCCAAGGTCGGCGTCGGCGCGCTGTAGGCCTGTCGGCTCACGCCTGCGGATCGACCACCACAGGCTCGCCAATGGCGTAGAACTGCCCGCCCGCCACATAGTGCAGGCTGCGCCAGACAGGCGAGGCCTGCTCGAACAGCCAATGCCCGTCGCAAAAGGCACGGTCGTCGGCCCAGGCCGCCACCACCTCGGCGATGAACAGGTCGTACGTCTGCTGGTTGTGCGGCTCGTCGATCACCCGACACATCAGCCAGGCCGAGCAGCCTTCGACCAGCGGCACCGGATAGTCTTCCACGGTGTGCAGCACCACGCCACTGGCGACCAGCTTGTCCGGTCGATCATGCAGGCTGTGCGTGCCGACCTGGTGGGTCAATGCCGCCTGCCCGACCGTCGGCACCTGGATCGCCAGCCAGCCGCTGGCCTCGACCAAGGCGCGCGTATGGGCGATCTTGTCGAGCACGATGGAGACCTTCGGCGGGGCAAAGTCCAGGGCACACGCCCAGGCAGCGGCCATGACGTTGTCGACGCCGCCGTGGCGGGCCGAGACCAGCACGGTCGGGCCGTGGTTGAGCAGGCGGTAGGCTTTTTCCAGCGCTACCGGTCGAACGTGTTCATTCATCGATCAGGCTCTGCCTCTCACCGACGCACGGGGCATCAGCGCAATTGGTCGTGGATCTTGCTGCGCAGCGTGTCGAGGTCGAACGGCTTGGCCAGGATCGGTGCCTTGCGAGTGATCGGGCTGTTGGACTCGAGGATCTCGGCCGGATAGCCACTGATGAAGATCACCTTCAGGTCAGGGCGCAACTTGACCGCAGGCTCGGCGATCTCCACCCCGGAAATGCCACCGGGCAAGCGGAAATCGGTGACCATCAGGTCGAGGTGCGGCTTGCTCGCCAGGATAGCGAACGCCTGTTCGCCGTTTTCCGCCACCAGCACGTGATACCCCTCGCCGGCAAGGTAATCGCGCAAGATCATGCGGATCGCCTCCTCGTCCTCGACGATCAGTACGACATCTTGTGCATCTTCACTCATTTCAAAACCTAGATATTCGACA
>JAQZAY010000217.1 GCA_029239415.1 Pseudomonas sp.
TCGCTGCTCGAGAAATACCGCGACCTGTTCATCCAGGCCGAGGTGCAGACCCCGGACGAGCTGGAAGAGAAGATCATGCGCCGCATGGCCCAGCTGGGCTTTGCCCATGAGGAGAACGGCATCTACCGCTTCCTGCCGCCGATGCACCGCTTCCTCGATGTGTGCCTGTCGGTGCAGCAGGACCGGGACCTGGCCGCCAGCCTGCACAGCGACCTGCCGCTGCCGGTCCCGGCACTGGCCGAGGACCCGCTGGACATCGACCCGCTCGATGAAAGCGAAGAACAGGCCCTGGCCCGGGCCATCGCCGAAGAACAACAGGAGATCGACGCATGAGCCAGGAACGCTTCGGCATCCGCCGCTTCGCACTGCTCAACACCGCCGGCTACAGCCTTGGCCTGTTTCCCCTGGAGCATCCGCTGTCGGTCTACGGTGCCAACAACCTGGGCAAGAGCGCCTCGATCAACGCCTTGCAGTTCCCCATCCTGGCGCGCATGTCGGACATGAGCTTCGGCAAGTACAGCCTGGAACAGTCGCGGCGCTTCTACTTTGCCACCGACACCAGCTACATCCTCTGCGAAGTCAGCCTGCCCCACGGCCCGCACGTGATCGGCGTGGTGGGGCGCGGCCCGGGTGGCGGGTTCGGCCACCAGTTCTTCGCCTACGCAGGCGGACTGGATCTGGCCCACTACCAGAAGGACGGCACCTGCCTGCGCCAGAAGGAACTATTCGCCAATCTCGAGCGCAACGGCCTCAAGGCCTACGAGCTCAAGCCTGACGAACTGCGTCGCCTGCTGGTCGGCGGCCACACCTCGGTGCCGCTCGACCTGACGTTGATCCCGCTGCGCTCGACCAGCGAGCAGAGCCTCAAGACCTTCCGCGCGCTGTTCATCAACCTGCTGCACATGCGCGAGATCACCGCGGCCAAGCTCAAGCAGCTGTTCCTCGATGCGTTCGAGCACAGCCTGCGCTCGGGCAGCGTCGACTACATCGCCGCCTGCGAAGAGGCCTTCCGCGATGTGCGCCGCATGGAACAGGACTACAACGCCCTGGTGTCCGCCGGCCCCTTGGTCGAGGCCCTGGCCAACGGCGTGGCCCAGCGCGACATCCTGCGCGGCAAGCTGCACCGCATCTCGCCGCTGCTCGACAACCTGCTGGGCACCTGGCAGGACTACGCCATGGCGCGCAAGGAAGAATTGCTGATCCAGGTCGAGCACTACCAGAACCAGCAGGACGGCCTGCAGAACACCCAGCGCAACGGCACCCAGGAGCTGATGCGCCTGGAGCGCGAGATCACCGGCATCCAGCGCTGGCTGGGCGAGCTGTCGGTGCTCAAGCACCGCTTTGCCCTGGTCGACGACGTCAGGGTGCTCGAACAGCAACTGCTGGCCGCCAAGGATGCCCACGACGAGCTGGCCGGCGCCCTGGCCCAGGCGCGCCAGTTCAGCGCCGAAGACCTCGGCGAGCGCCTGCGCGACCTGGAAATGCGCCTGCGCTCGGTCCAGCAGCAGCTCGATCACGCCGACAACAACAGCTTCGCCCGCCTGCGCGAGGAATTCTCCCAGCAGGATGTCGAGCGCCTGATGCGCCTGTTCAACGGCGCGCTGTTCAGCCTGCCACTGGGCGAGCAAGGCATCGAGCTGGATGACGGCGACAAGTGGGTCACGTCCCTGCAGGCGCTGTTGGCCGGCTTCAAGGGCGAGCGCTTCGAAGCCCCGGGCCTGGCCATCGACCTGTCGCGCATCGACCCACCTGCCCTGCAGGCCCTGGCCGACCGCGCCGGCCTGCGCGAGCAGAAGGAGCGCCTGGAGAAAGAACTCAAGCAGTTGCGTACCCAGCAGGCCGTGGCCGCCGACCGTACCGCCAGCAAGACCCAGACCGAAACGCTGTACCAGCAGGTGCTGGACGCGCAAAAGGTCCTGGAGGACTTCCGCCGCGCCCAGGCCCTGTCCGCCGAGGAGCCCGACAAGCTCGAGCGGCTGGCCCAGCTCGAAGCCTCCCAGGACGAGCTCAAGCGCTCGAGCGATGCCTTCACCGAGCGCGTGCAGCAGCTGTCCGCCAAGCTGCAGCTGGTGAACCGGCAGATCGCCGACCTGGAGGCCAGGCAGCGCACCCTCGACGACGCCCTGCGTCGCCGCCACCTGCTGCCGGCCGACCTGCCATACGGCACGCCGTTCATGGAGCCGGTGGACGATTCGATGGACAACCTGCTGCCGCTGCTCCACGACTACCAGGACAGCTGGCAGGGCCTGCAGCGGGTCGACGGCCAGATCGAGGCGCTGTATGCCCAGGTGCGCCTCAAGGGCGTGGCCAAGTTCGACAACGAAGACGACATGGAGCGGCGCCTGCAGCTGCTGATCAATGCCTACGCGCACCGCAGCGACGAAGCCCTGACCCTGGCCAAGGCGCGCCGCGCCGCGGTCACCGACATCGCCCGGACCTTGCGCAACATTCGCAGCGACTATGACAGCCTCGAGCACCAGCTGGCGCTGTTCAACCGCGAGATCAACAAGCGCCAGGTCTCCAACCTGGAGAGTTTCCGCATCGTGCTGGCGCCGAACAAGGAAGCGCTCAGGCACATCGACCAGATCATCCACAGCGCCGGGCAATACGAAGAAGGCGAAACGCTGTCGGTGTTCGACCTGGGCCAGAGCGCCGAGCAGGACAACAGGAACGAGGAAGCCAAGGAATACCTGGCACGCCTGGTGGCGGCCAACCACAACCAGCTGGGCCTCAAGGACCTGTTCGAGCTGGCCTTCGAGATCACCAAGGTCAACGGCCAGCCGGTGATCCATACCGACATCGATGGCGCGGCGTCCAACGGCACCACCATGACCATCAAGGCGCTGACCAACATGTACCTGTTGCTGCACCTGATGGACCGCGACCAGGCCGGCCGTGTGCGCCTGCCTTACTACCTTGACGAGGCGGCCGACATCGACGAACGCAACCAGGCCGCGCTGCTGGAGACCAGCCAGCAGCTGGGCTTCGTGCCGATCCTGGCGAGCGTCAAGCCGCAGGTGTCGGCGCACGTGGCGATCGACCTGGAGGGTGGTAGCGGGCCGAATGGCATCTACATCGACGAGGATGACTGGAAGTACATCAGCCGGCTGGAAGAGGTGAAGGTGGAGATGCCGGAGGAAGAGGCCGAAGCCCTGGTGTAGGGCCTACTGACCGCAGTGACCCATTCGCTGGCAAGCCAGCGCATGGGGCATTGCAAACGTGGGATCAGATCACTGCACCCAAGGCAATATCGGAATCGCCGTCACCGCATTCTGCGGGCTCCCCTCGATCACCCGGTCGCTGTACACCAGGTACACCAGGGTATTGCGCTTCTTGTCCAAAAAGCGCACCACCTGCATGGTCTTGAATACCAGCGAGGTGCGCTCCTTGAACACCACCTCGCCATCCTTGAGCTGCCCGTCGAACTTGATCGGCCCGACCTGGCGACAGGCGATCGACGCCTCCGCGCGGTCCTCGGCGAACCCCAGCCCGCCCTTGAGCCCACCTGTCTTGGCCCGCGACAAATAACACGTCACACCCTCGACCTTGGGATCATCGAACGCTTCGACGACGATGCGATCGTTCGGCCCGACGAACTTGAACACGGTCGAGACCTGGCCGATTTCCTCGGCCCCCGCCAGCATCGGCAGCGCCAGCACGACGACGGCCAGCAGCTTTTTCAGCACGCCGCCGTTCACACCAGCACCAGGTTGTCGCGGTGGATCAACTCTGGCTCGGCGCTGTAGCCGAGCAGGCCTTCGATCGCCTCGGACGACTGGCCAATGATCTTCTGCGCTTCCAGGGCACTGTAGTTGGCAAGGCCCCGGGCCACTTCATGGCCATCGGGACCGACGCACACCACCATCTCGCCACGGCGGAAGCTGCCCTGCACGGTCTTGACCCCGACCGGCAGCAGGCTCTTGCTGGCTTCGCGCAACGCACGCACGGCGCCGTCGTCGAGCACCAGGGTGCCGCGGGTCTGCAGGTGGCCGGCCAGCCACTGCTTGCGCGCGGCGATCATGCCGCGCTCGGGCGAGAGCAAGGTGCCCAGCTGCTCGCCGGCCTTGAGGCGATCGAGCACGCGCTCGATACGCCCGCCGACAATGATGGTGTGAGCACCTGAGCGGGCTGCCAGGCGCGCGGCGCGCAGCTTGGTCTGCATGCCGCCACGGCCCAGGGCGCCACCGGTGCTCCCGGCCACGGCATCGAGGCTCGGGTCGTCGGCACGGGCCTCGGAAATGAGCTGCGCGCCGGGGTTGGTGCGCGGGTCGGCATCGAACATGCCGTCGCGGTCGGTGAGGATCACCAGCAAGTCGGCCTCGACCAGGTTGGCCACCAGGGCCGCCAGGGTGTCGTTGTCGCCGAAGCGGATCTCGTCGGTGACCACGGTGTCGTTCTCGTTGATCACCGGGACCACGTCCAGCTCCACCAGGGTGCGCAAGGTACTGCGGGCGTTGAGGTAGCGCTTGCGGTCGGAGAGGTCGTCGTGGGTCAGGAGGATCTGCGCGGTGTGCCTGCCGTGCTCGGCAAAGCTCGATTCCCAGGCCTGCACCAGGCGCATCTGGCCCAGCGAGGCTGCCGCCTGCAGCTCGTTCATCGCGCTCGGTCGCTTGCTCCAGCCCAGCTGGCTCATGCCGGCCGCCACGGCCCCGGAGGACACCAGCACCAACTCGACGCCTGCCTTGCGCAAGGCCACCATCTGCTCGACCCACACGGCCATTGCCGCACGGTCAAGCCCCTTGCCATCGCCCGTCAGCAGGGCGCTGCCGATCTTGACCACCCAACGCCGCGCACCCGTCACCTTGCTCCGCATCTTCTTCCAACCTGTTGTCGATCTGTAGATACCGTAGATACAAAAACGCCGCTCGAATGAGCGGCGTTCAGTGTACTGCAACCGATCAGTCGCGCACGTAAATGATTTCCGGACCGTCTTCGTCGTCCTCGTCATCCCAGTCGTCATCGTCGCCGATGTCGTGCACGCTCTTGACGCCGGTGCGGCGCAGGGCGCGGGCGTCGTCCAGGGCCTGCAGCTGGGCACGGGCCTCGTCCTCGATGCGCTGGTCGAGATCGGCCAGTTCCTCGGCGTAGGCCGGGTCGTTGGCCAGGCGGTCGGCGCGGTCCTCGAGGTAGCGCATGATGTCGCGGCTGAGCTGCTCGGTGCCGTGCTTGGAGATGGCCGAGATCACATAGACCGGACCTTCCCACTGCAGGCGCTCGACCACTTCCTTGACCCGCTCGTCACGCTCGTCGTCCATCAGCATGTCGGTCTTGTTCAGCACCAGCCAGCGGTCACGCTCGGCCAGCGACGGGCTGAAGCGGGTCAGCTCGTTGACGATCACTTCGGCGGCATCGGCGGAGCTGCTTTCGTCCAGCGGCGCGAGGTCGACGAGGTGCAGCAGCAGGCGGGTACGCGCCAGGTGCTTGAGGAAGCGGATACCCAGGCCGGCACCCTCGGAGGCGCCTTCGATCAGGCCCGGGATGTCGGCGATGACAAAGCTCTTCCAGCGGTCGACGCTGACCACGCCCAGGTTTGGCACCAGGGTAGTGAACGGGTAGTCGGCAACCTTGGGCTTGGCGGCCGAGACCGAGCGGATGAACGTGCTCTTGCCAGCGTTGGGCAGGCCCAGCAGGCCGACGTCGGCCAGCACCTTCATCTCGAGCTTGAGGTCACGCTGGTCGCCCGGCTTGCCTGGCGTGGTCTGGCGTGGCGCACGGTTGGTGCTGGACTTGAAACGGGTGTTGCCCAGGCCGTGCCAGCCGCCCTGGGCGACCATCAGCTTCTGGCCCGGGGTGACCAGGTCACCGATCACTTCCTGGGTGCTTGCATCGATCACCGTGGTGCCGACCGGCACGCGCAGGAACAGGTCCTCGCCCTTCTTGCCAGTGCAGTCGGTGCTGCCGCCATTGGCGCCACGCTGGGCATCGAAATGCCGGGTATAACGATAGTCGACCAGGGTATTGAGGTTGTCGTCGGCCACCAGGAACACCGAGCCACCGTCGCCCCCGTCACCACCGTTGGGGCCACCGTTCTCGATGAACTTCTCGCGGCGGAAGCTCATGCAACCGTTACCGCCATCCCCGGCCTTGACCCGGATCGATACTTCGTCAACAAACTTCATAAAAACCGCCTCTCGTCGGGTGACGAGCTCAATGACTCAAAGACATAAGGCTCTTGCAAAAATGAGCGCGGCGGCCCCCGGTCGACCATGGATCCAGCGCCGGCAGCCCATACAAACAGCTTTGCAAGAGACTCACCACAAACGAAAAAGCCCCGTCGCATGACGGGGCTTCTGCAGCGACAGCGCGATTAGCCCGCGACGACGCTTACATAACGGCGGTTGAACTCGCCTTTCTTCTCGAACTTGATCACGCCTTCGATTTTCGCGAAGAGGGTGTGATCCTTGCCCATGCCAACGCCGTAGCCAGCGTGGAACTGGGTGCCGCGCTGACGCACGATGATGTTGCCGGCCTTGATGACCTGGCCGCCATACATCTTCACGCCAAGGCGTTTCGATTCTGAGTCGCGACCGTTACGGGTACTACCACCAGCTTTTTTGTGTGCCATGGTTCAATTCTCCAAACAATTC
>JAQZAY010000218.1 GCA_029239415.1 Pseudomonas sp.
GCAGCATCCTGGCCAGACGGCAGATATTTACCCCCGTGGCGCTCGGGCTGATCGCCCAGTGCGAACGCGATGGCGGCCTGAACGCGGCGGATGCCCAGCGCTTCGTCGCCGAGGCCCTGCACACCTTCCGCTGGCACCAGGGCGCCACGGTGACTGCGGCGCAGTACCAGCAATTGCACGACCAGCACCGCCTGATCGCCGACGTGGTCGCCTTCAAGGGCCCGCACATCAACCACCTGACCCCGCGCACTCTGGATATCGATGCGATCCAGCAGGGCATGCCGGCCAAGGGCATCCCACCCAAGGCCGTGGTCGAAGGCCCCCCCACCCGGCGCCACCCGATCCTGCTGCGTCAGACCAGCTTCAAGGCGCTGCAGGAACAGGTCGCCTTCAGCGACCAGCAAGACAGTGCGGCTGGCAGCCATACTGCCCGCTTCGGCGAGATCGAGCAGCGCGGCGCCGCGCTGACGCCCAAGGGCCGGGCGTTGTACGACCAGTTGCTCGATGCCACGCGAGTGAGCCTGGGCGGCGCGCCGACCGAGGCCAATGCCGAACGGTACATGGCGCTGCTCAAGGAGCACTTCGCGGCATTTCCCGACGACCTGACGCAGATGCGTGAACAGGGGCTGGCTTACGTGCGCTACTTCGCGACCGACGAGGGCCTGGCCGCACGTGGACTGGCCGATCGCCCGAGCAGCCTGCAAGGGTTGATCGATGCCGGGCACGTGCATTACGAGGCGCTGGTGTACGAGGACTTCCTGCCGGTCAGCGCGGCGGGAATCTTCCAGTCCAACCTGGGAGGCGAGGCGCACGACTATGGCAGCAATGCCAACCGCGATGCGTTCGAACAGGCGCTGGGGCTCAAGGTGCAGGATGAGCTGGCGTTGTATGCCCAGAGTGAACAGCGCTCGCTGCAGGCGTGCGGCGAGGCGCTGGGGCTGAGCCTGGTCTAGGCGCCGTTGCTCGGACGACTTCGGCGCATGGCTCGAACGGCCCGCGACAGGGCAACCTTGGCAGGTTTCTACCCTACCCGGAACCTGTCCACTTCCTGGCGCAACTGACCTGCCAGCCTTTCCAGCTCCCGCGCCGTGGCCGCCAGCTCATTGGCCACGTCACGCTGCTCGCTGTTGGCCAGGGCAATGCTCTGCAGGTTGCGACTGAGCACCGTCGCCGTGCTGCTCTGTTCCTGGGTCGCGGTAGTGATCGCGGCAAACTGCTCACCCGCCGAGCGGCTCTGCTCGTCGATGCTCGCCAGCGCGGCGGCGACCTTGGAGTTGCGCTCCAGGCCTTCCTGCATCAAGCGGTTGCCCTGCTCCAGGGTGCTGATGGCGTGGTCGGTCTGCTGCTGGATACTGCCAATCATGGTCGAGATTTCCTCGGTCGCCTGGCGAGTCCGCGAGGCCAGGCTGCGCACTTCATCGGCGACCACGGCGAACCCGCGGCCCTGCTCGCCCGCACGGGCCGCTTCGATGGCGGCATTGAGCGCCAGCAGGTTGGTCTGGTCGGCAATGGCCGTGATCACTCCGACGATGCCGCCGATCTCCTGCGAGCGCGCGCCCAGGGTGTCCATCACCTGGGCGGTTCCACCCAGGGCCTCGGCGATCTGCTGCAGCGAGGCCGAGGCCTCCTCCATGGCACTGCGGCCGATGCGGGTCTGCTGCACATTGTCCCGGGCCATGCGCTCGGTGCTGCCCATGTTGTCGGCGATATTCATAGAAGTGGCGCTGAACTGCTCGACCGCGCCGGCCATGCTGGTGATCTCTCCGGACTGCTGCTCCATGCCTTCGCACGCCCCCGACGACAAGCCGGACAACGAGCGCGCCCGTCCGCTCACCTGCTCGGAGGCGCCGCGGATATGCTCGACCATGGTCGCCAGGGCATCACCCATCTGATTGAAGCTGCGCGCGAGCTGGCCGATCTCGTCATTGCTGGTGATCGCCAGGCGTGCCTGCAAGTCGCCTGCGCCAAGCGCCTCGGCCTGGCGTACCAGGTCACCCAGCGGGCGCAGCCTGCGCCGCAGCAACCAGAGGGTAGCCGCCACCGCCAGCAACATCGCCAGCAGGCTGCCAATGGCCAGGCGCAGGCCGACGCTCCATGTCACTGCGCGGATCTCGGCCTCGGGCATGCTTGCCACCACGGTCCAAGGGCCTTCGGCGAACGGCACGGTGACGCTGTACAACGTGCTGCCGGCGTTGTCCCAGAAGTGGCCCTGCCCTGCCTGTCCGGAAAGGCTCTTGACCGAGAGCACCGCTGCCGCCTTGTCGCTGGCCCCGGCCGGGCTCACCAGCCAGTGCCCTTGCTCGTCGAGCAGCGCCAGCGAGCCGGTATGGCCGATACGGAATCGCTCGAGGTTGGCCAACTGGGTGTTCTGCGCATCGGTGTAGTCGAAGCCGACGAACAGCACCGCGATCACCCGCCCGCCGCTGTCACGCACCGGCACGTAGCGGGTCATGTAGTTGCGCTCGAACAGCAGCGCCCGGCCGACATAGGCCTGGCCGGCGATCAGGCGCGGATAGGCCGGGTGCTGGCGGTCGAGCTGGGTGCCGATGGCACGGCTGCCATCCTGCTTGGTCAGCGAGGTGCTGATGCGCACGAAGTCGTCGCCGCTGCGCACGAACAGCGTGGCCACGCCGGCGGTTAGTTGCTGGAATTCGTCGACCTGCTCGAAATCGTTGTTGAGCAGGTGATCGCCCAGGTACAAGGCCGGGGTCGACACGCCGGCCACGTTCACTTGCTGGCTGGCGTCAGCCCGCAGGCCGGATGCAAAGCGCCGTTCGAACAGGCCGCTGAGGCGCTGGGTATTGTCCTTGAGCGAGGTGTGGAACGTGTCGAGCTGGTCGGCCAGCAATCTGGCCTCGCTGGCCAGGTGCTCCTGGCGGGTCGCGAGGTTGGCGTTGTCGAGCGAGCGCAGGGCGAACAGCGTGCTGCCGGTGATGACCACCGCCAGTACGGCGGCAAGGGCACCACCAAGTTGCGACGCGATTCGGGCAGGTGATCGAGGCATGCAGGCTCCAGGCAAGGGGCGCCTCTTGGGGGGCGCTGGTGTCTTTGATTCGGCCTGGCGGGGGAATACTTGAGTGGCAGGTACCAAAGCCTCAGAATCCTCTGCCCCGAGCAGCCCAAGGACACTGCCATGCACATCGCACCCGCCACCGAACTCAAGGCACTGCTGCGCCTGGCCGGGCCGCTGGTCGCCTCGCAGTTGGCGCACATGTTGATGCTGCTGACCGACACCCTGATGATGGCGCGCATCAGCCCGCAGGCGCTGGCGGGGGGTGGCCTGGGGGCTGCAAGCTATTCGTTCGTGTCGATCTTCTGCCTTGGGGTGATCGCCGCGGTCGGTACCCTGGTTGCGATCCGCAAGGGCTCTGGCGACACCGACGGCGCGACCCGCCTGGCGCAGGCCGGGCTATGGCTGGCATGGGGCCTGGCACTGGTCGCAGGGCTGGTGCTGTGGAACATCCAGCCGGTACTGCTGCGCCTGGGACAGAGCCCGGAAAACGTCGAGCTGGCGGGCCAGTTCCTGATCCTGCTGCCGCTTGCCCTGCCCGGCTACCTCAGCTTCATGGCCTTGCGCGGCTTCACCAGCGCGCTGGGACGCTCGACGCCGGTGATGGTCATCAGTCTGGTCGGCACGGTGTTCAACTACCTGCTGAACCACGCGCTGATCGAAGGCATGTTCGGCCTGCCGAAGCTGGGACTGATGGGCATCGGCCTGGTCACGGCGCTGGTCTCGACCGCCATGGCCATCGCCCTGGCGCTGTACATACGCCAGCATCCGGCCTATGCCCCCTACCCCATCGGCAAGGGCCTGGGCCGTCCTTGCTGGCCGGCGCTGCGTGAGCTGTGGCGGCTCGGCCTGCCGATCGGCGGCACCTACATGGTGGAAGTCGGCCTGTTCGCCTTCGCCGCGCTGGTCATGGGCGTGCTGGGCAGCACGGAGCTTGCGGCTCACCAGATCGCCCTGCAGATCGTCTCCACCGCGTTCATGGTGCCGACGGGCCTGTCGTATGCCGTGACCATGCGTGTCGGCCTGTACTACGGCGCTGGCAGGCTGCTGGCGGCACGCAGCGCCGGGCGGGTCGGGATCGTCTTCGGCGCGCTGCTGATGTCTGCCTTTGCCGCACTGTTCTGGCTGCTGCCCGAGGCGCTGGTCGGCGTGTTCCTCGACCAGGACGACCCGGCGTTCGCCCAGATCATCCAGCTCGCCGTGAGCCTGATCATGGTCGCGGCCTGGTTCGAGCTGTTCGACGGCATGCAGACCATCGCCATGGGTGCGATCCGCGGATTGAAGGACGCCAGGACCACCTTCCTGGTGGGCCTGGGTTGCTACTGGCTGATTGGCGCGCCGTGTGCCTGGCTGTTCGCGTTCAACCTTGGGGGCGGTGCAGTGGGCGTGTGGTGGGGGCTGGCGCTGGGGCTTGCCTGCGCGGCGGTGAGCCTGACGCTCGCGTTCGAGTGGCGCATGCGCCGGTTGCTGGCCCGGGAATAGGCATGGCAATGCCTGTCAGATGCTGGTTACCCGCGCTTGGGCATGCGCCCCCAGGAACTCCAGCAACTGGTCCACCGGTAGCGCCCGGCTGATCAGGAAGCCCTGTACCTGGTCGCACCCGTAGGCACGCAGCAACGCCAATTGCTCGGCGCTTTCGACGCCCTCGGCCACTACCTGCAGGTTGAGGTTGTGGGCAAGGTTGATCATGGCGTGCACCAGCTTGCGGTTTTCTTCGCGTCTTTCCATGCCGGCGACAAAGCTTCGGTCGACCTTCAGCAGGGTGATGGGCAGGCTGTCCAGATGCACGAAGGACGAAAAGCCGGTGCCGAAGTCATCCAGCGAAAAACGCACGCCTAGGCGGCTCAGGGCATCCATGGTCTGCTGCACCAGGTCATTGCGGCGCATCACGGCGGTTTCGGTGAGTTCGAACTCGAGCCAGCGGGCATCGACGCCGTTCTCGATGATCAAGCGGCTCAGGGTCGCCAGCAGCTGGCTGTCCTGGAACTGGCGAAAACTCAGGTTCACCGCCATGTGCAGCGGCGAAAGCCCGCGTTCGCGCAGGATCTGCATGTCGCGCAGGGCGCGGGAAATCACCCAGTAGCCCAACGGCACGATCAGCCCGCTCTGCTCGGCAAGGGGCACGAATTCGCACGGTGGCAGCAGGCCGCGCTCGGGGTGGCGCCAGCGCACCAGGGCTTCGAGGCCGACGATGCGCCCGTTGCCCAGGTCCAGGCGCGGCTGGTAGTGCAGCTCGAGTTCGTCGCGGCGCAGCGCCCGTCGCAGCTCGCTCTCGAGGTCGGCCAGGCTGCGCGCATCGCGATTGATGCGCTCATTGAAGACATGGAAAGTGCAGCCCTCGGCACCCTTGGCCTGCTGCATGGCGATGTGCGCATGCCACATCAGTGGGTCGGCGCCGCACCGCGTCCGGGCATGGGCCACGCCCAGGCTGCAGCCCAGCAACAGGCTTTCGCCATCGATCCAGTAGGGTTCGCCCAACGCCTGGACGATGCGCTCGGCCATCCACTCGGCCCGCTGCGGGTCGCGCCGGGTGTCGATCAGTAGAGCGAATTCGTCCCCGCCCAGGCGGGCGATCTGGTCGCCCGCCTCCAGCTGGCTCTTCAGGCGCCCGACCACTTGCAGGATCAAGCGGTCACCGGCCTGGTGGCCCAAGGCATCGTTGGCATGGCGAAAGTTGTCGAGGTCGAGGTGTCCGAGGGCCACGCCACGCCCGTCATGGTCGGCCAGGCGCGCGACGAGCAGGGCCTGGAAGCCCTGCCGGTTGGCGATGCCGGTCAACGGGTCCTGCTCGGCCAGGCGCTGCAGCGTCGCCTCCAGTACCCCGCGCTCGCGCACATGGCGCAGGCAACGGCGCAGCATGTCAGGGCCTACCTGCGAGCGCACCAGCCAGTCGCTGGCGCCAGGGGGCGACTGTTCGGGCTCCTGCTCGAGCAGCAGCACCATCGGCAGCACGCAACGCTCCGGCGCCGGCTGCAGCGCGGGCGTAGCCAGCACTATCGCGCTCCGGTCATGGGCGAACAGGCTGTCGACCGCTTCCCAGTTGGGTGCAGTCAGCAGGACCGCGCCGCCACCGAGCGGCAGCAGGCACTCGCGCAGTACGACGGCCCACTCCGGCTCATCGGCCAACAGCAGCAAACGCAACGGTTCGACGGGCGATGACAAGCGCGCTCCTTAGGACATGGACACAGTCTGATGACTTCTGGGGACCAAAGCTGGACATCCATCGCATGAGTGCAAATGATTCTCAGGCACGCATACTATCTCCACGCCAGCACCGACGACAGATCATGTCGTGCATCCTGATCGAAAGTTGCTTGCCCGGCAAATCGGATGAGCTTGCGACACGCTGTCAGACAGTCGCGCCACAATGCCCCATGCCTGCTAAAATGCCCGGCTATTTTCTGCACACCCCCGGTTTCCAGCAATGTCCCGACTCAATCCCCGGCAACAAGAAGCCGTGAACTACGTCGGCGGCCCTCTTTTGGTGCTCGCCGGCGCAGGCTCCGGCAAGACCAGCGTGATCACCCGCAAGATCGCC
>JAQZAY010000219.1 GCA_029239415.1 Pseudomonas sp.
TTGGTGCTTGGCAAAGGAAATGAACATCGTTGTTGTCATAGAGCGTCCAAAATATTGCCTGCAACTACCCGCAAGACTCCTCCGTGACCGTCCCTGACCACCCTTGAGAGATCAACGCCTTCCGAGGGGCGCGCCTCAAAATATTGGCAAGATTGTAGCATAGCGGTTTTTTGTGCAGCGAGCCCTGCGATAAGATATCGGCCCCTCCCGTCAAGCCTGGGCTTGGAGCCTTGATGCAAACGCTCGACCATACCGCCTACCTCACGCTGCGCCAAGGTGCTGACGTTCTTGAAGCCGACGGCAAAGGGGATAAAGTTCTGCGCCTGGCCGATGGGACAATGCTGAAGCTGTTTCGTCGCAAACGCTTGCTGACCTCCGCGCTCTGGGCACCATACGCGCAACGCTTCGCGCAGAACTGCCTGGCCCTGCAGGAGCGCAATGTCGAATGCCCGACCGCGCGCCGGGTCTACCGAATTCCCAGCATCGAGCGCGACGCGGTGCACTACGATCCCTTGCCCGGGCACACACTGCGTCAGCTGCTGGAACGGGACGCGCCTGACGGGCTGCGCGCGAAACTGGGCGAGTTCATTGCCCGCCTGCACGAGGCGGGGGTCTACTTTCGCTCCGCGCACCTGGGCAACGTGGTCCTGACGCCTGAAAACAACCTGGGGCTGATCGACATCGCGGACCTGCGCATCTATCGCAAACCCTTGGGCAAGCGCCTGCGCCTGCGCAACTTCAAGCACATGCTGCGCTATCGCCAGGACCGTGAATGGCTGCTCAAGGACAACGCGTTTCGCGAGCACTACCTGCAGCACCAGCACCAGTGCACCGAGCGCGAGCTTATCCTCGCGCTGAGCCGCTAGCCCCGGCGTTCAGCCGATCGCGGCCAGGGGGGCCGTCTCGAAATGACGGCCCGGATCCTCGCCGCGCACCAGGCTCTCGACCAGTTGCGCGGTCTTGTCCAGGCCCTGGAAACCGAACACCAGGTGGTAATCGGCGAACCCTCGTGCCTGAGCGACCTTGCCCTGGTAGTCATGCTCGACGTCCTGCAACTGGCGAGAAAGCGCCAGCCCATCGCGCACCTGAGGCCCGAAAAACAGCGCGTGGGAGAAGACGTCCGCTTCCTCGCCGGCATTCACGTGGATCACTGGCCGCCCGGCCAACCCTGCCTCGATCCCGGCATTGGACATGATGTTGACCACCACGCTCGATTGCGCCAGCGCTCCCGCCAGCGAGCAGGCGGTGTCCAGCAGCGCAATGTTGGACAGACTGGCTGCAGCCTCGGTCCAGTATTGCGCCCTGCTGCGCGGATGGCGCTTGAACAGCACGCGGTAGTGCGGATGCGCCTCGGCCCAGTCCCGCAACAGCTGGTAGGTCTTGAGGTAGCCAGGTTCCTTTTCCCGGTCCGGACCGACGCCCAGGACCAGCAAGGTTTTCAGCTCGGGATCGGCGGGCGGCAGGTTGTAGGCCTCATCGACCAGGTAAGACCCCACCAGCACGGCCGTCGACTCGCCAAAGCGCAGGTCGCGCGCCTGCAAGGCAACCAGCGAGCTGCGGCCGAACAAGGCGTAGTAGTCGTAGTCGTTCATCGCCAGGCGGCGCGAGGTGTCCAGCGTCGCGGAATGCGCCAGCTGCAGCAGGCGAGCGTCACGAGCCGCCAGGGCCAGGCGCAGGAACGGCGCATGAAGACTGCCATTGCGCTCGTTGATCAACACCTGCGGTTGATACTGCTGCACCAGCCATTGCGCGTGGGCGGCATACGCCAGGTAACGCAATGGCACAGGCTGTGGCGGCGCGAGCAGCAGGCGGCCGGCACAGGCATCGGACGGCGAGCGCAAGGCCGCTTCCGTCAAGTGCAAGCCGCGCGCGCGCACGGCATCGATCAGGATGTTCTTGCGCTGCAGCGCCATGGACTTGGGCGCCGAATGCAGCAGCAGTACCTTGCAAGGGGTAGAGGTGACCGTGCGACCCATGGATGCCTTGGCCCGCAGGCCCAGCGCCAGGTCGACCAGCATGTCGCGGGCCATGCGCAGCAGGCTGCCGGCCCGGCCATGCCGCTCACGCAGCAGTTTCCAGCGATACCGATCCAGGTCACGCGCCTTTTCTGTCCAGCTTTGCTGCCCGCAGCCCAAGTCACTCACTTGAATAGCAACCGGATGGCTTTGCGGGTGTAGGACCAGCGCGTGATGGATCGGGGATCGGCGCGCAGCGCCTGTGCGTAGAAGGCTTTTGCATTGGCATGGTCGCCAGCGCTGTAGCAGTCCCGGAACAACGACAGGCACCGCTGGGCAAGGAATGCCTTGCGCAGGTCCTGCAGGCTGTCTGGCATGCGCGCCGCAGAGAACACTTCATCGACCATGCCGAGGCCGGCTGCCAGGCTTTGCTTGAGGTCATGCCGCATGCTGTCGCCGTGCTTGTAGATCAGCGCCAACGGTTGGTCGAGCACGCTGCAGGGGAAGCGTGCCAGTACCTGGGCAAAGACGGGGATGTCCTCGACATTGCGCAGGTGCTCAGGGTAGTTGCCCGGCGCAAAGACTTCCCGGTGCATCGCGCAGGCGCCATTGGACAGCGAGACGGTCTTGTCCAGCAGGTAACCCCGCACTCGCCCGCGCGCAGTCGCTGGCAGTGGCTTGATGCGGTGCAGGGTCCGCGTGCCATTCTCGAACACCGACCAGTGGCCGCCGATGATCAGGCGGCTGTCTGGATGCGTGTCGATGTGCTGGCTCAGGGCGGCCAGCGCCCCGGGCGCCATTTCATCATCGGCATCGAGAAAGATCAGGTACTGACCCACTGCCTCGACGATGCCCCGGTTACGCACCGAGGACAGCCCGCCGTTGGCCTTGCGCAGGGCGCGGAAACGGCCCGGGTGCTGGCCTTGGAGCGACTCCAGGACCTGCGGGGTCGCATCGGTCGAGCCGTCGTCGATGACCAGCAGCTCGGCGCGCCCCTCACCCAGTTGCGCGAGCACCGATTCGACGGCGCGCGGCAGGGTCCTGGCGTAGTTGTAGGCAGGAATGACGACGCTGATCTTCATTTCAGTCAAGCGAGCACTCCTGCGCGCCCTCTTTGACCACCAGGATATCTTCCATGATCAGGTACTGCAGGTCGGAGCCGAAGAACATGTTCAACGCGTCGGTGGGCGAGCAGATCATCGGCTCGCCACGGCGGTTGAGCGACGTGTTGAGCGAGACGCCGTTGCCCGTGAGGTCTTCAAGGGCCTTCATCATGTCGTAGTAGCGCGGGTTGTATTCGCGCTTGAGCACCTGGGCGCGCGAGGTGCCGTCCTCGTGGACGACTTCCGGGACGCGGGTCTTCCACTCCTCGGCGACCTCGAAGGTGAAGGTCATGAACGGCGCCGGGTGATCGATCTTGATCATCTGCGGCGCGACGGTATCGAGCATCGAAGGGCAGAACGGCCTCCAGCGCTCGCGGAACTTGATCTGGTGGTTGATGCGGTCGGCAACGCCCGGCACGCTCGGGCAGCCGATGATGGAACGGCCGCCCAGCGCGCGCGGACCGAACTCCATGCGGCCCTGGAACCAGGCCACCGGATTGCCCTCTACCATGATCCTGGCGATCTGCTGCGGCATGTTGTCGAGCCTGCGCCACTTCGGCTGGCTCGGATGGCGCGCGCAGGCGGCGATGACATCCTCGTTGGAGTAGGCAGGGCCAAGGTAGACGTGCTCCATCTTCTCGACCGGCACGCCGCGGGCATGCGACACGTACGCCGCCGCGCCCACCGCGGTGCCGGCATCGCCGGAAGCCGGCTGGACGAACAGCTCCTTGAGGTCGGGACGGGCGATGATCTTCTGGTTGAGCTTGACGTTGAGCGCGCAGCCGCCGGCGAAGGCCAGCTTGCCGGTTTCGCGCAGGACGTCGCCCAGGTAGTGGTCGATCATCTGCAGGGCGAGCTTTTCGAATAGTGCCTGCATGCTCGCCGCGTAATGGATGTACGGCTCGTCGGCGATGTCGCCTTCGCGCTTGGGGCCCAGCCATTCGATCAGCTTGGGCGAGAAGTAGAAGCCCTTGCCCTTCTCCTTGTAGCGGCGCAGGCCGATGACGTTGGCGTAGTCGGTGTTGATCACCAGTTCGCCGTTTTCAAAGCTGGCCAGGCGCGAGAAGTCGTACTTGCTGGCGTCGCCATAGGGCGCCATGCCCATGACCTTGAACTCGCCGTCGAGCATCTCGAAGCCCAGGAACTCGGTGATCGCGCCGTAGAGGCCGCCGAGCGAATCCGGATCGAAGAACTCCTTGATCTTGTGGATCTTGCCGTTTTCGCCATAGCCGAAGAAGGTGGTGGCGTACTCGCCCTTGCCGTCGATGCCCAGGATCGCGGTCTTTTCCTTGAATCCCGAGCAATGGTAGGCGCTGGAGGCGTGGGCCAGGTGATGCTCGACAGGTTCGATCTTGACCTTCTTGGGGTCGAAGCCCAGCTGTTCCAGGCACCAGACGATCTTCTTGCGGTAGCGCTTGTAGCGCCGGTTGCCCATCAGGATCGCGTCAAGGGCGCGGTCCGGGGCGTACCAATAGCGCTTGGCATAGTGCCAGCGAGCCTTGCCGAACAGGCTGATCGGCGCAAAGGGAATGGCCACCACGTCGACATCCGACGGCTTGATGCCGGCCTGTTCCAGGCAGAACTTCGCTGACTCGTAGGGCATGCGGTTCTTCGCGTGCTTGTCACGCACGAAGCGCTCTTCTTCAGCGGCGGCAATCAGCTTGCCGTCGATGTACAGGGCCGCGGAAGGATCATGGCTGAGGGCGCCGGACAGGCCAAGAATCGTCAATGCCAAGGGGTCTAGCCTCTTCATTCTTTGAAAATGCGCCTCGACCGCGTCGGCGGGAGGCAGCGAAAGAGCGGGATTATAACGCAAAGCGGGGCCGGCGGGATCGCAGGCACCGGCCCCTTCCCCTACTCCGCGATCAACCAGTCCATCCGCCAGCTGCCCCTGGTCTGGGCGAGCACCTGGGACAGCCATGGCAGCAGTTCGCGCAGTTCCTCCTCCAGCCCCCACGGCGGGTTGGCGATGGCCAGGCCCGAGCCGTTCAGGCCTTGCGGGCTGTCCTGCGGATGCACGTACAGCTCGACCCGCAGCAGCTTCGGCGCGCCGGTACTGGTCAGGTCCTGGTAGAACCGCACCAGCTGGCGCTGGTCCTTGATCGGATACCAGATGGCCGCCACCGTCTGGCGCATGCGACCAATGGCCTCTTTCATCGACTGGGTGCAACGCTTGAGTTCGTCGGCCTGCTCGAAGGGCGGGTCGACCAGCATCACGGCGCGCTTTTCCTGCACGGGCAGCAGTGCCCGGGGCACATGCCAGCCTTCGCCCAGATGGACCGTCACCCGCGGGTCCTTCTTCATGTTTTCCTTGAGCAGGCGCCCGTCCTCGGGGTGCTTCTCGTTGAGCTGCACCCGGTCCTGCTGGCGCATCAGGCGCCGTGCCAGCTCCGGCGAGCCCGGGTAGTAACGCAGCTCGCCATCGGGGTTCAGGCGCTGGATGACGCGCAGGTAGTCGGCGGTGACGGCCGGCAGGTCGTCGCGTCCCCAGAGGCGGGCGATGCCTTCGAGGTACTCGCCGGTGCGGCTCGCCTGGTCGCCCTGCAAGTCGTACAAGCCCAACCCGGCATGGGTGTCGAGATAGGCGAAGGGCTGCTCCTTGCGTGACATCAGCGCGATCAGCCGGGTCAGGACAAGGTGTTTGAAGACGTCGGCATGGTTGCCGGCGTGGAAGGCGTGACGATAGTTCATGGCAACTCCTGCAAGGCCGAGGAGTTTACCCTGTCGCATCGCGTCCGTCAGGTGACGCCGCCAAAACGACGACGGCCCGCGCCTCCAGGAGGCGCGGGCCGTCGCGACAAGGCTTCAGGAGCCCTTACTTGCCAGCGTGATAGGCCGCGTCGGCGCTTTCGAAGCGAGACACCATGCTGGTGCTCGGACGACCCAGCTTGCTGACCAGGACAATGGCCAGGGTGGCGAACACGAAGCCCGGGATGATCTCGTAGAGGCCGGTATCGAAGCTCTTCCACAGGATCACGGTGATCGCGCCGACCACGATGCCCGCCAGTGCACCATTGCGGGTCATGCCTTTCCACAGCACCGAGAGCAGCACCACCGGACCGAAGGCGGCGCCGAAGCCGGCCCAGGCATAGGCAACCAGGCCCAGCACGCGGTTTTCCGGGTTGGCGGCGATGGCGATGGCGATCAGGGCGACGGCCAGGACCATCAGGCGACCGACCCACACCAGTTCGACCTGCGAGGCGTTCTTGCGCAGGAAGGCCTTGTAGAAGTCCTCGGTCAGCGCGCTGGAGCACACCAGCAGCTGGCAGCTCAGGGTACTCATCACCGCCGCCAGGATGGCCGACAGCAGCACGCCGGCGACCCAGGGGTTGAAGAGGATCTTCGCCAGCTCGATGAACACCCGCTCGTGGTTCTCGGTCACCGGGCCCGCCACCTCGGGATGAGCCGAGAAGTAGGCGATGCCGAAGAAGCCCACGGCGCAGGTGCCGGCCAGGCACAGGATCATCCAGGTCATGGAGATGCGGCGC
>JAQZAY010000220.1 GCA_029239415.1 Pseudomonas sp.
CGTACCCTGCGTGACCTGGTCAACGCCAAGATCGAGAAGATCCGCATCGATTCGCGCGAGACGTTCCAGAAGACCACCCAGTTCGACGAAGAGCTGATGCCGGAAATCGCCAACCGCCTGGAACACTATCCCGGCGAGCGGCCGATCTTCGACCTCTACGGCGTCGAGGACGAGATCCAGCGGGCGTTGGAGCGCAAGGTGCCGCTCAAGTCCGGTGGCTACCTGGTGGTGGACCCGGCCGAGGCGATGACCACCATCGACGTCAACACCGGCGCCTTCGTCGGCCATCGCAACCTCGAGGAGACCATCTTCAAGACCAACCTGGAGGCCGCCACCGCCATCGCTCGGCAACTGCGGCTGCGCAACATCGGCGGGATCATCATCATCGACTTCATCGACATGGAGACCGAGGACCACCAGCGCCAGGTGCTGCGCACGCTGGAGAAACAGCTCGAGCGCGATCATGCCAAGACCAACATCATCGGCATCACCGAACTGGGGCTGGTGCAGATGACCCGCAAGCGCACCCGCGAAAGCCTCGAACAGGTGCTGTGCGAACCCTGTCTGGCCTGCGCCGGACGTGGCAAGCTGAAGACGCCGGAAACCGTGTGTTACGAAATCTTCCGCGAGATCCTGCGCGAAGCCCGCGCCTACCAGGCCGAGGGCTACCGAGTGCTGGCCAACCAGAAAGTGGTCGACCGCCTGCTGGACGAGGAATCGGGCAATGTCGCTGAACTGGAGGCGTTCATCGGCCGAACCATTCGCTTTCAGGTCGAGTCCATGTATTCGCAGGAACAATACGACGTGGTGCTGCTCTGAGACGTCCTGGCACCGCCTTCCCTCCCTGTGAACCGAGCACGAGCGCTCGGCACGCGGAAGGCCGCCGGACGACTCGGGTGGCATCGTCTTGGTGGGCCTGCTTCGCTATGTCCTGGCCATGGAGCGTCTGATGCGTCCTCTCGCTGCGCTGACTCGCTGGGGCCTGTTCCTGTGCGCACTGCTCATCGTGCTGGTCGCCGTCTACGCGAGCCTGGGCCGCGCCTTGGTCCCGCTGGTGGCCGAATACCGCAACCTGGTCGAAGTCAAGGCGCGCCAGGCCTTGGGCGTACCGGTGCGCATCGGTGCGCTGGAAGGGCAGTGGCAAGGCCTGGCGCCTGTGCTGACGCTGCGCGACGTGCAGGTGGGCGAGGGCGAGCGCGCCTTGCACCTGGACCAGGCCCGCGTAGTGCCGGGGCTCTGGGCCAGCGTGCTGGCCCGCGAGCCGCGGTTGTCGCGGCTTCAGCTGCAGGGCCTGCACCTGGGGCTGCGCGAAGACGCCAAGGGACACTGGTCGGCCGACGGCCTGCCGTCCCAGGACGAGGCGCCCAGCGACCCTGGGCAGATGCTGCAGCGCCTGCGCCAGCTGGGCCGTGTCGACGTGCTCGACAGTCAGCTGGTACTGCGCCCTTGGCAGCATGACCCGATGACGCTGTCCTACGTCAACCTGGGCCTGCAGGCCGCCGCGCCGAACCAGCGCCTGGACGTGCAGGCCAACCTGCCCGATGGGCATCCGCTGAGCGTGAGTCTGCGTGCCCAGATCGACCCGGACGCCTGGCGTGACGCGTCCTTCAAGGCCTACGCGCACCTGCCGCAAGCCGACTGGGCACGCTGGCTGCCGAGCCGTCTGCTGGGCGACTGGCGGGCCAGCACACTGCAGGCCGGGGGGGAGGCGTGGGTCGACTGGCGACAAGGCCGCCTGCACGGCGCCACGGTGAAACTGGCGGCGCCACGCCTGACTGGCGCCCATGCTCGGCAGGCCCTGGTGACGGTGCAGGACGTGGCAGTATCAGCCTGGGTCGATCGGCGCGATGAAGGGCTACGCCTGACGATCGACGCCTTGAACGCGACCGTGGGCAAGACGCCGCTGTCGTCGCGCCTGCTGGTGCGTCAGCAGACCGGTCGGCAGCCGGCCGACGAGACGTGGCTGGTCGACGTCGACACGCTGCCGCTCACCCCGCTCACGCCCTTGATCGATGCCCTGGCACCGCTGCCGGACGCGGCCAGGGCCGCGGTTGATGCCTTGCAGGTCACCGGTACTCTGCACAACGTGAAGGTGCAGGTGCGGCCCAAGGCCGAGGGCAACCAGCGCCTGAGCTTCGCCGCCAACCTCGAGCGGGTCGGCTTCGACGCCTACCACGGCGCGCCCGCGGCGGGCAATGTCAGCGGCAGCGTGCAGGGCGACCTGGGGCAGGGTGAGCTGCGGCTCGACAGCGACGACTTCATGCTGCACCTGGACCCGATCTTCGCCAAGCCGTGGCACTACCCAAAGGCCAACGCGCGCCTGACCTGGCAGCTCGATGCGCAGCGCTTCACCCTGGCGGCGCCCTACATCAAGGTACTGGGCGACGAGGGCCGCATCGCCGCGGACTTCCTCATCCGCCTGCACCTGGACGATCACCGCGAAGACTACATGGACCTGCGCGTCGGCCTCACCGACGGCGATGGTCGCTACACCGCCAAATACCTGCCCCAGGTGCTCAGCCCGGCGCTGGACAAGTGGTTGCGCAGCGCCATCGTCAAGGGCGCCGTCGACGAGGGCTATTTCCAGTACCAGGGCTCGCTCAGCCATGCGGCGCCGGCCCATTCGCGCAGCATCAGCCTGTTCTTCAAGGTGCACGATGCGACCCTGGACTTCCAGCCCGGCTGGCCCCAGGTACAGCAGGTGGACGGCCAGGTGTTCATCGAGAATTCCAGCGTGCGGGTCAAGGCGCGCCGCGGCAAACTGCTCGACACGCGGGTCAGCGATGTCAGCGTGGACATTCCGCCGGTCGAAGACGGGCAGCACAGTTACCTGAACCTGGATGGCACCTTCGACGGCAGCCTGGGCGATGGGTTGAAGATTCTCCAGGAAGCGCCCATCGGCACCGGCGAGATCTTCGCCGGCTGGGAGGGGCAAGGGCCGTTGAAGGGGCGTGTACGGCTCGGCATTCCGCTCGGGGGTGAGCAGTCGCCGAAGGTCAAGGTCGACTTCCAGACCGCCGAGGCACGGCTGATGGTGGCGTCTCCACGCCTGGAGCTGAGTCGACTGGGCGGGGACTTTACCTTCGACCTGAGCAAAGGCTTGAGCGGCACCGGCATTCGCTTGCGCGCCTTCGACCGCCCCGTCACCGCCCGTATCACGGCCGAAGGCGCACCTGGCCGCTTGCAGACCCGCATCGATGCGCAAGGGCAGGTGGCGCTGACTGCATTGACCGACTGGCTGGCGTTCAAGCAACCGTTACCGGTGTCGGGCGAGATTCCCTATCGCTTGCGCCTCGACCTGGGCGCGCGCAATCAGCTGGCGGTGAACTCGAACCTCAAGGGCGTGACCATCGACCTGCCGGCGCCGTTCGGCAAGGCCGCCAGCACGGCGCGCGAGGGTACCTTCGGCATGAGTCTGGACGGCGCCGAGCGACGTATCGATGCGCGCTATGCCGAGTTGGCCACGCTGGCCTATGCAGCCCCTGCCGAGCGCTTGCTGGCGGGACGTGGCGAGCTGCGCCTGGGCGGCGCCGAGGCCTTGTTGCCGGTCGAACAGGGCTTGCGCGTCGCCGGGCGCCTGGACACGCTGGACGTGCAGGCCTGGCAGAAGGCGCTGGAACGTGCGGGCCCCCTGGCCTCGTCCGGCGCTGGCACTGGCACCGGCGGCTCGAGCACCAGCGGCCTGCAGCAATGGCTGCAGTCGGTCCACCTGAGCATCGGGCGCCTGACGGCCTTCGGCTTCGACCTGAACCAGGCGGTCGTTCGCCTGGCGCGGCTGTCGGGCCACTGGGACTTGCGCCTGGACAGCCGTGAAGTGATCGGCGATGCCCGATTGCCGGACGCCAAGCAGGCGCCGATGGTGGTGCGGCTGCAGACCTTGCGCCTTCCTGCCGGCGACGAGGCCCAGGACCGGGCCGAGGACGTGCCCGATCCGTTGGCCAGCTTCGATCCGCGTCAGGCGCCGATGCTCGACCTGAGCATCGACAAGCTCTACCGCGGTGACGAATTCTACGGGCGCTGGGCCATGCAGCTGCGACCGACGGCCAAGGGCGTGAACGTGAACGCCATCGACCTCGACCTCAAAGGGTTGCGCCTCGAGGGGAACGCCGCCTGGGAAGGCACCCCTGGCGCCACCAGCAGCTGGTACAAAGGCCGCCTGCACGGGCGTGACCTGGGCGCGGTGCTCAAGGCCTGGGGCTTCGCGCCGACCGTGACCAGTCGTTCGTTCCGCGTGGATGTCGACGGCCGCTGGCCGGGCTCGCCGGCCTGGATCGCCTTGAAGCGCTTTTCGGGCAGCCTCGACGCCTCGCTGCGCGACGGCCAGTTCGTGGAGATCGAAGGCGGAGCGCAGGCCCTGCGGGTCTTCGGCCTGCTCAACTTCAACGCCATCAATCGACGGCTGCGCCTGGACTTTTCCGACCTGCTGGGCAAGGGCCTGGCCTACGACCGGGTCAAGGGCCTGCTGATGGCCAGCGAGGGCGTCTACGTGACGCGAGAGCCCATCCGCGTCACCAGCCCCTCGAGCAATCTCGACCTCGATGGCACGCTGGACCTGGCCCGCGAGCGCGTCGTCGCCAACCTGCGCGTGAGTCTGCCGGTCACCGACAACCTACCCCTGGCCGCGATCCTGGTGGGCGCGCCCGTGGCCGGGGGCGCCCTGTTCCTGGTCGACCAGCTGATCGGTGACAAGGTCTCGCGCTTCGCCAGTGTGAATTATCACGTCGTCGGTCCCTTGAAAGCGCCTAGAATCACCTTTGTGAAGCCCTTTCAAAGGTCACGCAAGGAGCGTTGATGAAGGCAGCGGTGATCCAGATGGTCAGTCAGGACGACGTGCGCGCCAACCTGGTGCGGGCACGTGTCCTGCTCGAACAGGCCGCCGAGGGCGGCGCGCGGCTGGCGGTACTGCCCGAGAACTTCGCGGCCATGGGCTGCCCGGACGCCGCCGGCCTGGCGCGCGCGGAGGCCCGGGGAGAAGGGCCGATCCTGCCGTGGTTGAAACGCACGGCCCGCGACCTCACGTTATGGATCGTGGCCGGCACCGTGCCGCTGCCGCCGCTCGATCGTCCCGAGGCCAAGCCGCGCGCCTGTTCGCTGCTGGTCGACGCCAAGGGGGAGATCGTGGCACGGTATGACAAGCTGCACCTGTTCGATGTCGACGTGGCCGATCATCGAGGCCGCTACCGCGAGTCGGACGACTATGCCCATGGCCTGGACGTGGTGGTGGCTGACACGCCCGTCGGGCGCCTGGGCTTGAGCGTGTGCTATGACCTGCGCTTCCCGGAACTGTACAGCGCCTTGCGCGTCGCTGGCGCAGAGCTGATCAGTGCACCGTCGGCCTTCACCGCCGTGACCGGCGCCGCGCACTGGGACGTACTGATCCGGGCACGGGCCATCGAGACCCAGTGCTACCTGCTGGCAGCGGCCCAGGGTGGCCTCCACCCAGGCCCGAGGGAAACCTTCGGCCACGCGGCGATCGTTGATGCCTGGGGACGTGTGATCGCGCACCAGGCGCAGGGCGAAGCCGTGCTGATCGCCACGCGCGACAGCCAAGAACAGGCGTCCATCCGGGCGCGCATGCCGGTGCTGGCGCACCGACGCTTTTCCTCGCGGGACGCCTGGCGGCCCGCGCCTATTTCGGAGTGAGTATGAGCCAGATGTTAACCACCGTCAGCGAGCAGTTGCTGACCCCGGGCGGTCTGACCCTGGACAGCCTGCAGGCGGTGCTGGGCGAGTTGGCCAGCCCTGGCATCGATGCTGCCGACCTGTACTTCCAGGGGCAGATATCGGAAACCTGGGCCCTGGAAGACGGCATCGTCAAGGAAGGCAGCTTCAACCTCGACCAAGGGGTCGGCGTGCGTGCCCAGTCTGGCGAAAAGACCGGGTTCGCCTACAGCAATGCCATCAACCTCGAAGCCCTGACATCCGCGGCCCGCGCCGCGCGCTCGATCTCCCGCGCGGGCCAGAACGGCCGGGTCCAGGCTTTCCGCAGTCAGGAAGTGGCCGCGCTGTATGCGCCGGACAATCCGCTGGACGTGTTCAGCCGCGCCGAAAAGGTCGAGCTGCTCAAACGGGTCGATGCAGCGACCCGTGCGCTGGACCCTCGGATCCAGCAGGTCAGCGTCAGCATGGCCGGGGTCTGGGAGCGCATCCTGGTGGCGGCAGCCGACGGCAGCCTGGCAGCGGACGTGCGTCCCCTGGTGCGCTTCAACGTCAGCGTGATCGTCGAGCATAACGGCCGTCGTGAACGGGGCGGGCAGGGCGGTGGTGGCCGTACCGACTACCGCTACTTCACCGAAGAACGCGTGATGGGCTACGCCCGCGAGGCCTTGCGCCAGGCTCTGGTCAATCTCGAGGCGATACCGGCACCGGCCGGCACGTTGCCCGTGGTGCTCGGCTCGGGCTGGTCCGGCGTGCTGCTGCACGAAGCGGTCGGGCATGGCCTGGAAGGTGACTTCAACCGCAAGGGCAGCTCGGCCTACAGCGGCAAGATCGGTCAGAAGGTGGCGTCCAGCCTGTGCACCATC
>JAQZAY010000221.1 GCA_029239415.1 Pseudomonas sp.
ACCGGGTGTTGCACCTGACCATCTATCTGACCGACATGGCGGACCGGGCAGCGTTCAACGAGGTGTACCAGCGCTTCTTCAGCAACCCCTGGCCGGTGCGCGCGGCGGTCGGCGTGGCGGCACTGGCGGTCGACGGCATGCGCGTCGAAGTGACGGCGATGGCGGCCAAGGGCTGATTCAACAGTTGCCTGATCCTGGGCCCGCCGTGCCGGTGCGGGCCTAGGAGTCCACTAATCGCCCACCTTCACTGCTTGGGCTCTTGCGGCGGCTCGGGCGCCAGGTCCGGATCGGCATCGCCATGCTTCTGCTCGATCGGGTCGATGTTCTTCGGCTGGCCTGGCTCCACGGTCTTGTCGATGCCCGGCGGCGGCGTGAGCTGCAGGATCTGGCTGGTGTAGGCCCACTCCTCCATCACCTTCTGCGGATCGTCGTTCAGATGGGTGCCGTAGCTGGGCACGATCTCGCGGAACTTGTCCTGCCAGGCCGGCGTGGCCACCTTGTCCTTGAACACCTTGTTCAACACTTCCAGCATGATCGGCGCGGCGGTCGAGGCACCTGGCGAGGCGCCCAGCAGGCCGGCGATGGTGCCGTCCTGCGAGGTCACCACTTCGGTGCCCAGCTTGAGCACGCCGCCCTTGTCCTTGTCGCGCTTGATGATCTGCACGCGCTGGCCAGCCTGCCACAGGCGCCAGTCTTCCTTCTTGGCATGCGGGAAGTACTGCTGCAGGGCTTCGAAGCGGTCATCGTCGGACTGCAGCACTTGCCCGACCAGGTACTGCACCAGGTCGAACTGATCCAGCCCCACCTTGGTCATCGGCCACAGGTTATGGGTCGTCATGCTGGCGAACAGGTCCAGATACGAGCCTTCCTTGAGGAACTTGGACGAGAACGTGGCGAACGGGCCAAACAGGATCACCCGCTTGCCGTCGAGCACGCGGGTGTCCAGGTGCGGCACCGACATGGGCGGCGCGCCGGTCGAGGCGATGCCATAGGCCTTGGCCATGTGCTGCTGGGCGATGGTGGGGTTCTCGGTGACCAGGAACGAGCCACCCACCGGGAAGCCCGCATATTCCTTGGCCTCGGGAATGCCCGACTTCTGCAGCAGCTTCAAGGCCGCGCCGCCGGCGCCGATGAACAGGAACTTGGCATCGGTGGCCGACTCGGTACCGTCCTTGAGGTTCTTGTACTCGACGTGCCAGGAGCCATCGTCGTTGCGAGTGATGTCCTGGACTTCGCTGGACAGGTGCAGCGAGAAGTTGGGCTGGGCCTTCAGGTGCCCGACGAACTGCCGGGTGATCTCGCCAAAGTTGACATCCGTGCCGATGGGCGCCCAGGTGGCGGCGATCTTCTGGTTGGGATCGCGCCCTTCCATCATCAGCGGCACCCACTTGCGGATCTGCTCCTGGTCCTCGGAGTACTGCATGGGGCGGAACAGCGGGCTGCCCTGCAGCGCTTCATAGCGTTTCTTCAGGAAGCGGATGTTGTCATCGCCCCACACGAAACTCATGTGCGGCGTCGAATTGATGAACGAGCGCGGGTTCTTCAGCACACCCGTCTTGACCTGCCAGGCCAGGAACTGACGGGTGATCTGGAACGACTCGTTGATCTCGACCGCCTTGGTGATGTTGATCTTGCCGTTTTCCTCGGGCGTGTAGTTGAGCTCCGCCAGCGCCGAGTGGCCGGTACCGGCATTGTTCCAGCCATTGGAGCTTTCCTCGGCCACGTTGTCGAGTCGCTCGACCATCTGCATCGACCAGCTCGGCTCCAGCTCGTTGAGCCACACCGCGAGCGTCGAGCTCATGATGCCGCCGCCTACCAGCATGACATCGACCTTTTTCGTCTCGGCGCCATAGGCAGTGCCTACGCCCAGCGAGACGGCCAGTCCAAGCACCGCCAATTTCATCTTCATATGCGTCTCTTCCGTGTATACCCGTTGGTTTATCAAGGCCGACCCTGCGGCAGCACCTTGTCGAGCGTGATCGGGAACTCCCTGACCCTTCTGCCGGTTGCGTGGTACACCGCGTTGGCCACCGCGGCGGCCACTCCGACAATGCCGATCTCGCCCACCCCTTTGGAGCCCAGCTCGTTGACGATCTCGTCTTCTTCATGGACGAACAGCACCTGGATATCGCCAATGTCGGCGTTCACCGGGATGTGATATTCGGCCAGGTTGTGGTTCATGATCCGCCCCAGCGCATGGTCGGTCTGGGTCTCTTCGTGCAAGGCCATGCCCAGCCCCCAGACCACGCCGCCCAGGATCTGGCTGCGCGCGGTCTTCGGATTGATCACCCGCCCGGCCGCCACCGCGCTGACCACCCGGTTGACCCGCACGGTGCCCAGGTCCTCATCGACCAGCACCTCGACGAACACCGCCGAGTGGGTGGCCGAGGCGTAGCCTTCGCGCTGGGCACCGGGCTCGGTGTCGATCTGTACCTCCAGGGCGCCGTCGTCCGCCGAATCCAGGATCTGCGCCACGCGATAGCGACGTTCGTCGACCTGCAGCCAGCCCCCTTCGAAGACAAAGGCCTGCGGCTCGGCGCTGGCAAGCTCGGGGAAGCGCTCGCGCGCCGCCTGCACCAGCTTGGCCCGCAGCACCAGGCAGGCCTGGCGTACCGCCGGGCCGACCGACGACACGGTGAACGAGCCACCTTGCAGCGGCGCGGTGGGCAGCGATGAATCGCCCAGCAGGAACGTCACGTCCTGCATCGCCACGCCCGCCGCGTCGGCGGCGATCTGGGTCATGACGGTGTAGGTGCCGGTGCCGATGTCGGTGGTGGCGCTGCTGACGGTCAGCTTGCCCTGGCTGTCGAAGCGCGCCTTGGCACTGGCCTTCATCTGCATGGCCTCCCACACCCCGCCTGCCATGCCCCAGCCGACCAGACGATCGCCCTGGCGCATGCTGCGCGGTTCGGGATCGCGTCGTTCCCAGCCAAAGGCGGCGGCGCCTTCGTCGTAGCAGGCCTGCAGCTCCTTGCTCGAGTACGGCTTGCCTTCGTTGCCATTGCTGTCGGCGAAGTTGATCCGGCGCAATTGCACAGGGTCGATGCCACTGGCGACGGACAGCTCGTCCATGGCGCATTCCAGGCCGATCAGGCCCAGGGCCGCGCCGGGCGCCCGCATGTCCAGGGGGGTATAGACGTCCAGGGGCGTCAGCCGATAGTCGAGCGTGACGTTGTCGCACTGGTAGAGCATGCCGCTCCACTCCACCACGTGCTCGGTGAAGTCCTCGAAGCGTGAGGTCTGCCCGGTTGCCTCATGCGAAACCGCCAGCAACCGGCCCTGGTTGTCCGCGCCCAGGCGCAAGCGCTGCAAGGTGCGTGGGCGGTAGCCGAAGGTGAACATCTGCTGGCGGGTCAGGGACACGCGCACCGAACGCTTGAGCTTGAGCGCGGCCATCACCGCCAGCGGCAGCTGGTACTGCGGGCGCAGGCCCGAGCCGAACGCACCGCCGACGAACGAGGCCAGCACGCGGATCTTCTCTTTGGGCAGGTCGAAGACCTTGTGCAGGTAGTCCTGGCAGTTCTGCGTGCCCTGGGTCTTGTCGTGGATCTCGAGGCTGCCGTCAGGCTTGTAGATCACCGTGGAGGCATGCGGCTCCATGGGGTTGTGGTGTTCGGACGGTGTGCTGTAGCTGGCCTCGACGCGCACCGGGGCGCTGTCGAACTGGCCCTGGAAGTCGCCGCGCGGCTTGGGCAGCTCGGCGGGTGCGGCATGGCTGTTGTCGAGTTCGGCGAGCAGGTCGGTCTGGTGGCTGTCCTGGGCGTACTCGATCCTGACCAGGGAGCCTGCGTAGCGCGCCAGTTCCAGGCTCTCGGCGACCACCAGCGCCAGCGGCTGGCCGTTGTAGAGCACGCGATCGTTGTACAGCGGCCGGAACGGCGAGCCTTCGGCGGCATCCTGGTCGCTGTAGCTGTCGTCGTAGCTGGCCAGGTGCGGGCGGTTGCGGTGGGTGAGCACCAAGGCAACGCCCGGCACTTGCAGCGCCGCATCGCAGTCGATGTCCAGCACCTTGCCGCTGGCGATGGTGCTGGAGACCACGCTGCCATACAGCAGCCCGTCCTGTGGGTATTCCGCGGCATAGCGCGCCTGGCCCGTGACCTTGGCGACGCCATCGACGCGGTCCAGGGGCTGGCCGCTGGCGGGTTGGGATCGGTTCATCAGGCATTCTCCCCGGCGGCGGCTTCGGTCAGGGCGCGGACAATGGCGTTGCGCGCCAGTGTTACCTTGAAAGCGTTGTGGGCCAGGGGCTGCGCGCTGCCCAGCAACGTATCCGCGGCCTGCTCGAAGGTCTCGCGGCTGGCGGGCTTGCCCTTGAGCTGCGCCTCGACGGCCAGGTCGCGCCAGGGCTTGTGCGCTACGCCGCCCAGGGCCAGGCGCGCGTCGCTGATGGTCTGGCCGTCGAGTTCCAGCGCGGCGGCCACCGACACCAGCGCGAACGCATAGGAGGCACGGTCGCGGACCTTCAGGTAGCGGCTGTGACCGGCAAAGCGTGGACTGGGCAGCTCGACCGCAGTGACCAGCTCATCCTCGGCCAACTGGTTGTCACGCTGCGGGGTGTCGCCGGGCAAGCGGTGGAAATCGGCAAAGGCGATCTGCCGCGTACCTGCCTTGCCCTGCACATGCACCACGGCTTCCAGGGCGGCCAGCGCCACGCACATGTCGGACGGGTGCACCGCCACGCAGGCCTCGCTGGCGCCGAGAATCGCATGGATACGGTTCAGGCCCTCGCGCGCCGGACAACCGGTCCCGGGCTCACGCTTGTTGCAAGGGGCCGCGGCGTCATAGAAGTAGTAGCAGCGCGTGCGCTGCAGCAGGTTGCCGCCGGTGCTGGCCATGTTGCGCAGTTGCGGCGAGGCGCCCGCCAGGATGGCTTCGGACAGCAGCGGGTAGCGCTGTTCGACAAGCGGGTCCCAGGCAAGCTCGGCATTGCTCACCAGCGCGCCGATCATCAGGCCACCGCTGGGGGTTTGCCGCACCTCGCGCAGGGGCAGCCCATTGATGTCGATCAGACGTTCGGGACGGGTGAGGTTTTCCTTCATCAGGTCGACCAGGTTGGTGCCGCCGGCGATGAAGCGGGTCGCGGGCCCGGCGAGCCGGACTGCCTCGCTCACCTCGGTGGGCTTGCTGTAGGCAAAGGGCGTCATGATGGCTGCCCTCCCCGGTGACTCAGGGCTTGCTGCATCTGCGGCAGGGCCTCCTCGACGGCGGCGATGATATTGCTGTAGGCGCCGCAGCGGCACAGGTTGCCGCTCATCAGTTCCTGGATCTGCTCGCGGGTCTGCGCCCGCCCTTCACGGGCCAGGCCGACCGCCGAGCAGATCTGCCCAGGGGTGCAGTAGCCGCACTGGAAAGCGTCCTGGGTGATGAACGCGCGCTGCATGGGGTGCAACTGCTCGCCGTCGGCCAGGCCTTCGATGGTGGTCAGTTCATCGCCGTCGCACATGATGGCCAGGGTCAGGCAGGCGTTCACCCGCACGCCATTGCGCAGCACGGTACAGGCCCCGCACTGGCCGTGGTCACAGCCTTTCTTGCTGCCGACCAGGTCGAGCTGGTCGCGCAGCAGGTCGAGCAGCGTGAGCCAGGGTTGCACCTGCAGCTGTCGGGGCTGGCCATTGAGGGTCAGGCTGATCGCCTGGGTCTCCCGGGCCGTCGTCATCTCGCTCATAAAGACCTCACGGTTCGTGCTTTTCTTGCGCAGCAGGCTGCGTTGTCAAGGTACGACAGGGGTCTGGCGCCAAGCGTTCAGCACAATTGAGCCAACGGCCACGGGCCATATGGCAGCGCACGGGTGCTGCACGGGCAATTCGCGGCTACAATGCGCGCCTTACCGTGACAAGCCAGAATCAGAAAACATGTCCTTGCCCAAACATCAGTTGGAACTGCTCAGCCCTGCGCGCGATGTCAGCATTGCCCGCGAGGCCATCCTGCACGGCGCCGACGCCGTCTACATCGGCGGCCCGAGCTTCGGCGCGCGGCACAACGCCTGCAACGAAGTGGGCGAGATCGCCCAGCTGGTCGAGTTCGCGCGGCGCTACCACGCGCGCGTGTTCACCACCATCAATACCATCCTGCATGACAACGAGCTGGAGCCGGCGCGCAAGCTGATCCACCAGTTGCATGACGCGGGCGTCGATGCACTGATCGTCCAGGACCTGGGGGTGATGGAACTCGACATCCCGCCGATCGAGCTGCATGCCAGCACCCAGACCGACATCCGCACCCTGGCCCGGGCCAAGTTCCTCGACCAGGCCGGGTTCTCGCAGCTGGTGCTGGCCCGTGAGCTGAACCTCAAGGAAATCCGCGCGATCGCCGACGAGACCGACGCGGCGATCGAGTTCTTCATCCACGGCGCCTTGTGCGTGGCGTTTTCCGGGCAGTGCAACATCTCCCACGCGCAGAACGGGCGCAGCGCCAACCGCGGCGACTGCTCCCAGGCCTGCCGCCTGCCCTACACCCTCAAGGACGACCAGGGCCGCGTAGTGGCCTTCGAGAAGCACCTGCTGTCGATGAAGGACAAC
>JAQZAY010000222.1 GCA_029239415.1 Pseudomonas sp.
GGAGGGTGGGTAAAGCGTCGCAGGCTATCTTGCGGATGACCCCTCCCACCCCCTTCACGGCGACCAGTACTGCCTTGAATTCAGACACTTTTGCTTCGACCCAAACCACCTTGTGGGACCCGGCCGCACCCACAGGGCAATATTCATGTGTGGAGGACCGGTGCAGGGCACAAATCACGAAACAATACTCGACTGGCCAACCGCTGCCTGAAAGCTAATTTTAGCCACTCACCCACCAGGAGAACGACATGGAACGTCCAGACTCCCACTTGCTACGCCGAGGCCGCGTGTCCGAGCCTGGCAGGATCTACCTGCTCACGACCGTGACGAGAGACCGAATTCCTTTGTTCACGACGCTTCCCATGGCCAGGACGGTCATCCAGCAAATGCGCCAGGCCGACCGGGAAAATGCATGTCGCTCCCTGGCCTGGGTCGTCATGCCGGACCACATCCACTGGCTCATCGAACTCCAGAATTCAACGCTCTGCAGCCTGATGCGCCGGTTCAAATCTCGCAGCAGTTGCGCGCTATACAAGATCGGCAGGATCCAAGGCCGTATCTGGCAACAGGGCTATCAGGACAGGACTCTACGACGGGACGAAAACGTGCTGGCCGCCGCCCGCCACATCATCGCCACCCCCCTGCGCGCCGGCCTTGCGCAGAACATCGGCGACTACCCGCACTGGGATTGCACCTGGCTCTGATCAATGCAGCCGCTTGCGGCACATCAACTGGGCCAGCTTGGCGGTGTCGGGGCGCTCGACAATCCCTTTCTCGGTGACGATCACGTCGATCAGGTCGGCCGGCGTCACGTCGAACATCGGGTTGACGGCCTCCACCCCGACACCAGGACGCTGGCCTGCCTGTTCGAGGAGGTCATTGGCAGAGCCTTCTTCGGTGAAGACGTCCTCGCCACTGGCCAGGTTCAGGTCGATGCTCGAGCTGGGCGCCACCACCATGAAGCGCACGCCATGGTGCATGGCGGTGACGGCAAGCTGGTAGGTGCCGATGCGGTTGACCACGTCGCCATTGGCGGTGATGTGTTCGGCACCGACGATCACCCAGGTGATGCCCTTGGTCTTCATCAAGTGGGCGGCCGCGGAGTCGGCATTGACGGTGACGGGGATACCGTCGGCCGCCAGCTCCCAGGCAGCCAGCCGCGAGCCGAGCAGCGCCGGGCGGGTTTCATTGGCATACACGCGCTCGACCATGCCTTCGAGGTACGCGGCGCGGATCACCCCGAGCGCCGTGCCAAAGCCACCGGTGGCCAGGGCGCCTGCGCTGCCGTGGGTCAGCAGGGCCTGCTCGCTGCCCTGGTGCCTGCGGATCAGGTCGACGCCGAACTGTGCCATGGTGAGGTTGGCCTCGCGGTCGCTCTCGTGGATGGCGATTGCCTCCGCCTCCATGATGGCCAGCACGCCGTCGCCTTCGCGCACTCGCAGCAGGCGGTCGCGCATGCGATTGAGCGCCCAGGCCAGGTTGACGGCGGCGGGCTGGGTCTGCGCGAGCGCTTCGAAGTCTTCTTCAAGGGCCATTTCCCAGTCGTCATCGACGCCCAGGCGCTCGCGCAGCCCGAGCACGATGCCGTAGGCGGCGGCGATGCCCACGGCCGGCGCCCCCTGCACCACGTCTGCGCGAATGGCCTGGGCAACGGCAGCAGCGGTGGCGAGCGCCAGCCAGACCGGCTCGAACGGCAGGCTGCGCTGGTCAAGCAGATGCAGGATGCCATCAGACCATCTGATGGACGTCACCTTCTCTGCCGCCAAAAGTCGCTCGCGCATTGCTTCTCCCCATCGTTCGGACATCAAAAGCGGGCGATTATAGCGAGCCTCAGGCGCGGACGCTCGGGTATACTGCGCCCTTTCGCCCTTCAATCCCAGGTAACCGCATGCCTACACCCGCCGCGCCTCTCGACCTGCTGCTCCTGCCTGCCTGGCTGGTGCCCGTCGAACCGGCCGGAGTGGTCCTCAAGCACCATGCCCTGGGCATCCGCGATGGACTGATCGCCTGGCTCGGCCCGCGCGAACAGGCGCCAGCGGCGCTTGAAACCCGCGAGCTGCCCGGCCAGTTGCTGGCCCCTGGGTTGATCAACGCCCATGGCCACGCCGCGATGACCCTGTTGCGTGGCATGGCCGACGACCTGCCCTTGATGAGCTGGCTCGAAGAGCACATCTGGCCGGCCGAGGGCCGCTGGGTCGACGAAGCGTTCGTGCGCGAGGGCACCGACCTTGCCATCGCCGAGCAGCTCATGGGCGGCATCACCTGCTTCGCCGACATGTACTTCTTCCCCAAGGAGGCCTGCGAGCGGGTGCACCAGAGCGGTATCCGCGCGCAGATCAGCGCCCCGCTGCTGGACTTCCCGATACCCGGGGCGCGCAGCACCGAAGAAGCCCTGAACCAGGCCATCGAGCTGTTCAACGATTTGCGTCACCACCCGCGCATCAGCATTGCCCTGGGGCCGCATGCGCCCTATACGGTCAGCGACCAGAACCTGGAGAAGATCCGCGTCATCGCCGAGGAGCTGGATGCGCCCATCCAGATGCACATCCACGAGACCGCCCAGGAGGTCGAGCAGTCCCTGGCCGAGCGCGGCGAGCGCCCGCTGGCGCGACTTGCCCGCCTGGGCTTGCTGGGCCCGCGCCTGCAGGCGGTACACATGACCCAGGTCAACGACGACGACCTGGCCCTGCTGGTCGAAAGCAACACCAGCGTCGTCCATTGCCCCGAGTCCAACCTCAAGCTGGCGAGCGGCTTCTGCCCGGTCGAGCGGCTGTGGCAGGCCGGGGTGAACGTGGCCATCGGCACCGACGGCGCGGCCAGCAACAACGACCTGGACCTGCTCGGCGAAACCCGCACCGCCGCGCTGCTGGCCAAGGCCGTGGCCGGCTCGGCCTCGGCACTCGATGCACACCGCGCGCTGCGCATGGCCACCCTCAATGGCGCACGCGCCCTGGGGCTCGACGCCATGACCGGGTCGCTGGAGGCAGGCAAGGCCGCCGACCTGGTCGCCTTCGACCTCTCGGGCCTGGCCCAGCAACCGATCTACGACCCGGTTTCGCAATTGATCTACGCCACGGGCCGCGACTGCGTGCGCCACGTCTGGGTCGCCGGCAGGCAGCTGCTCGACGACGGCCGCCTGACCCGCATGGACGAACAGGCCCTGATCGCCACGGCCCAGGCCTGGGGCGAGCGCATCGCCGGGCGTACCGAATGACCGGCCGGCAGCTGCTGCCGGCCCGTGACACCTTTATCGTAGTTTCAGAGGACTGTTCAATGAGCAACGTCGACCACGCCGAAATCGCCAAGTTCGAAGCCCTGGCCCACCGTTGGTGGGACCGCGAGAGCGAGTTCAAGCCGCTGCACGACATCAACCCGCTGCGCGTCAACTGGATCGACGAGCGCGTCGGCCTTGCCGGCAAGAAAGTGCTCGACGTCGGCTGCGGCGGCGGCATCCTCAGCGAGGCGATGGCCCTGCGCGGCGCCCGCGTCACGGGCATCGACATGGGCGAGGCGCCCCTGGCCGTTGCCCAGCTGCACCAGCTCGAGTCTGGCGTCGAGGTCGAGTACCGGCAGGTCACCGCCGAGGCCCTGGCCGAGGAAATGCCCGAGCAGTTCGATGTGATCACCTGCCTCGAGATGCTCGAGCACGTGCCCGACCCGTCCTCGGTGATCCGCGCCTGCTTCCGCATGGTCAAGCCGGGCGGCCAGGTGTTCTTCTCCACCATCAGCCGCAATCCGAAGGCCTACCTGTTCGCGATCATCGGCGCCGAATACATCATGAAGCTGCTGCCGCGCGGCACCCATGACTTCAAGAAATTCATCCGCCCGTCCGAGCTGGGCGCCTGGAGCCGCAGCGCGGGCCTCGAGGTCAAGGACATCATCGGCCTGACCTACAACCCGCTGACCAAGCACTACAAATTGAGCAGCGACGTGGACGTCAACTACATGGTCCAGACCCTGCGCGAGGAATGAGCATGCGTTTGCGAGCAGTACTCTTCGACATGGACGGCACCCTGCTGGACACCGCGCCCGACTTCATCGCCATCTGCCAGGCCATGCTCGCCGAGCGCGGACTGCCGGTGGTCGAGGGCAAGCGCATCCGCGACGTGATCTCCGGTGGCGCGCGGGCCATGGTCGCGGCAAGCTTTGCGATGGATCCGCAGGATGAAGGCTTCGAGGCGTTGCGCCTGGAGTTCCTGGAGCGCTACCAGCGCGACTGCGCGGTGCACAGCAAGCTGTTCGACGGCATGGACACGCTGCTGGCCGACATCGAGAAAGGCAAGCTGATCTGGGGCGTGGTCACCAACAAGCCGGTGCGCTTTGCCGAGCCGATCATGCAGCGCCTGGGACTGGCCGAGCGCTCGGCGATCCTGATCTGCCCGGACCACGTGAAAAACAGCAAGCCTGATCCCGAGCCGCTGATTCTTGCCTGCGCCACGCTGGGCCTGGATCCGGCGAGCGTGCTGTTTGTCGGTGACGACCTGCGCGACATCGAGTCGGGCCGTGATGCCGGCACCCGCACGGCCGCAGTGCGCTACGGCTATATTCATCCTGAAGACAACCCCGACCACTGGGGCGCGGACGTGGTGGTGGATCATCCGCTGGAGCTGCGCAAGGTGCTCGATAGCGCTCTTTGCGGTTGCTGACCCCGGGACCGCGTCGCGGTCCCCGCACTGAAAAAAGGACACTCCCCATGTTCGACTACACTGCCCGCCCCGACCTGCTCAAGGGCCGGATCATCCTGGTCACCGGCGCTGGCCGCGGCATCGGCGCGGCAGCCGCCCAGGCCTACGCCGCCCATGGCGCTACCGTGTTGCTGCTGGGCAAGACCGAGGCGAATCTCAACGAGGTCTACGACCAGATCGTCGCCGCCGGCCAGGCCGAGCCTGTCGTGGTGCCGTTCAACCTGGAGACTGCCCAGCCCCATCACTACGAGGAGCTGGCGGCGATGATCGAGGGCACTTTCGGTCGCCTCGATGGCCTGCTGCACAACGCTTCGATCATCGGTCCGCGCACCCCGATCGAGCAACTGTCGGGCGAGCACTTCATGCGGGTGATGCACATCAACGTCAACGCCATGTTCATGCTGACCAGCACCCTGCTGCCGCTGCTCAAGCTGTCCGAGGATGCCTCGGTGGTGTTCACCTCGAGCAGCGTCGGCCGCAAGGGCCGGGCCTACTGGGGCGCCTATGGCGTGTCGAAGTTCGCCACCGAAGGTCTGATGCAGACCCTCGCCGACGAGCTCGAGGACGTGGCCGCGGTGCGCGCCAACAGCATCAACCCGGGCGCCACCCGCACCAGCATGCGCGCCCAGGCCTACCCCAGCGAGAACCCGCAGAACAACCCGCTGCCCGAGGAGATCATGCCGGTCTACCTCTACCTCATGGGCCCGGACAGCGCCAGCGTCAACGGCCAGGCGCTCAACGCCCAGTAGTCCTCGCAGCCTGGTGGCCTCAACCGGCCGCCAGTACCGGACGCGCGCGCCGGGTCTCGCGCTGCTGCTCCATCTGCAGGCAACGTTCCAGGAACTGGAACATGCAGTCATAGCTTTTGCAGATGGCCTTGCGCAGTTCGGTGCGCAGGGCCTGCGAGGGGTTTTCTCCGGCCAGCGTGCAGATGATCTCCAGCGCCTCCCAAGGGTGCGCATCATCGTACTGGGCGTGCATCTTCAGCCATTTCATGGCGCGCTTGCGGCCTTCCTCCGGGAAGCCTTCGGCATAGTCGCCCGTGGAGCACACCAGTGCCGACCATTCCCCGGTCGCGCCTTCGATGGCGTAGTTGGTGGCGGCGATGGCCACTACCAGCGACTCGGTCGTGCATACCCGCCAGCACCAGTCATTGAGCGCATTGAGCTCCAGCGGGACGTCCTGGGCCTGCAGCTCCTGCAGGCTCACCCCATGCGCGTGGCACCAGTGCACCCAGTAGTCGGCATGGTTCAGCTCGACGCGGATGTTGCGCATCAGCCAGCGTCGCGCCAGGTCTTCGCCGGGATGGCGGGCGTAACGGGTCTTGGTCAGGTTGTGGGCCATGTACAAGGAAAACTGCTCGACCACCGGCCAGCCACCGATCAGGTACTGGCGGATGGTCTTCTGGTCGAGCCGACCGTCGCGCAGGCGATGGTAGAACTCATGCTCGACCACGCGGCGCTTGCTCTGGCTGCAGTCCTGAATCAGTTGCTGGGCCCAGGCGGGGTAGCTGGTAGGGTCCATCAAGGGCCCGATGCGGATGAATGCGTCGCTCACTTCACACTCCTTGTATCCCTGTGATTGTTATGGTTGGAACAAAGCTGCGGACTCAACGAAACGTCCCCGGCGCCTTGCGGAGCAGAGGCCTGGCAGCGGTCCGCTTGCGCTGCAAGCTGTTGCAGGTGAATACCTGTGGGCGCTCGATCAGATAGCCCTGGGCGTAATCCACGCCTATCTCGATAAGGGCCTGCTCGATCACCGGCGTCTCGACGAATTCGGCGATGGTGCGCTTGCCCATGACATGGCCGATGTGATTGATCACCT